>DATJOU010000334.1:0-35301 GCA_035506775.1 Solirubrobacteraceae bacterium
CACGAACGGACAACTGGTGAGCGGGGTCGATTTCGTGCCCGTGCCCACCCGCGACCTCGAGCGGGCGGTGCGGTTCTACGGAGACACGCTGGGGCTCAGGCGCTCGGTCTACATGCCCGACCGCAACTTCGCGGAGTTCGAGACGGGAAACCTCACTCTGAGCGTCATCACGCCCGAGAAGATGGGCCTCGAGTACCACACCTCCGAGAACTGGATCGCGCTCCACGTGGACGACGTCGCGGCCGCGCGCGCGACGCTGGAGGAGCGGGGGGTCAGCTTCAACGGCGACACGTTCGACACGGGCGTGTGCCACATGGCCTTCTTCAGCGACCCGGACGGAAACGCGCTGATGCTCCACCACCGCTACGCACCCCGGGTCACCGAGGCCTAGCCGGGGCCGGCCGGGGGAGCCGCGGGGAGAGGGAGCGACGGTGACGGGGGCCACAACGCCGCTGCAGCTCACCCTGCTCCCGGGGGCCCGCGAGCTGCTCGCCCTGCACGATCGGGAACTGCCCCAGCGGGACGACCTCTGCGGCGCCTTCTGCGGGTCGCTGGCGCTGGCGGCCGCCGGCGTGGCCGGACGGGGCGCCGAGCCGCTGGACCAGGACGCCGTGGCGGTGGCCGCCGGGAGTGTTGTCGCCGGCACCCACGGCTCGCTCCCATACGGGGAAACGGGCCGGCGTGACTACCGCCTGGCGATTCCCGTGATCGACGACCCTGACCTCTCGGGGACCACCGCCGCGGGGGTGCGGGAGGCGATCGAATCGCTCTCCGAGGGGTCGCTGGCGGCGGTGCCGGTGACGGGACCTTGGAGCGCGACGGCGCTCGACGCCCTGTTCGCGGTGCTCGCCGGCTACCAGCGGCCCGTGAGCCTGATCGCCAACGTCGCCACCCACCACCTGTGGGGGTCGCGTCCGAGCGTCAGCCGGCTGCTGTCCTACCTGCTGGACGGCACCCGGGAGGGCCCCCAGCCGGACTGGCGGGTGGGGCACTTCGTGCTCGTCGTGGGGCGGGTCACCGGGCCGGGGGGCCACCTGTACGCGATCGCCGACACCTACCCCGCGCTCGGGGACCGGGGCATTCACCTGCAGCCCTCCGAGCGGCTGGCGGCGGCGCTCGAACGGAGCGACATGCCCGAGGGGGGGATGCTCGTCGTGGTCGCCGCCGAAGACGCCTCGGCGACCCGCGAGGCGATTGCCGGGCTGGGCCTGCGGGAGGCGATCTGGGACAACGGGACGGTGGCGAGGGCGTGAACGACGTCGAGCTGATCGCGCTCGTGTGCTGTGACCTCGGCGGGATCGTGCGCGGTCGCTCGGTGCCCGCCGACGAGCTCGCGGCCAACATGACCCAGGGCGTGGGGTGGGTTCCGGCCGACCATGCGCTCACCCCGCTGGGGCCGCTGGCGGAGCCGAACCCGTTCGGCTCGACGGGCGACCTGCGCCTGCTCCCCGACCCCTCCACGAGGGTGCGGCTGGAGCAGCAGTTGGACCCCTTCGAGCTGCTGCTGTGCGACATCGTCGAGACCGACGGGGAGCCGTGGGAGGGCTGCCCGAGGCGGTTCCTGCGCGCGTCCCTCGACGCGCTCGAGCAGGAGCTCGGCGCGCGCCTGCGGGCCAGCTTCGAGCACGAGTTCGTGCTGCACGAGGAGCAGCCGGCGGGGTTGCCCTTCTCGCTCGAGGCGCAACGGCGGGTGAGCCCGTTTCCGGCCCGGGTGATGGGTGCCCTGGACGAAGCCGGTGTGGAGCCGGAGCGCTTCCTGGCGGAGTTCGCCGGCCACCAGTTCGAGATCCCGGTGGCCCCCGCCGAGGGGCTCGCCGCCGCCGACCGCAGCGTCGTGTTGAAGGAGGTGGTGCGGGAGGTGGCCCGCCGGGAAGGACGCCGGGCGAGCTTCCTGCCGCTGCTCGGACCGGCGGACACCGGCAACGGGGTCCACATCCACCTCAACCTGCTCGACCGGGACGGCGCCCCGATGCTCTACGACGGCGCGGCCCCGGCCTGCCTGAGCGAGCTCGCCGGGGCCTTCGCCGCGGGGATCCTGCGCCAGGCCCGGGCGCTGTGCGCGCTGAGCGCCGCCAGCCCCGTCTCCTATCAGCGCCTGGCACCCCAGCACTGGGGGGCGGGAGCGGTGGCGCTCGCGTCCCGCAACCGCGAAGCGCTGCTGCGGGTCCCCCCGCTGCTGACGCTCGGGGGCGCGGATCCGGGGACGCAGATGCGGCTCGAGTACCGGGCCGCGGACGCGACCGCCAACCCGTATCTGGCGCTCGGGGCGCTCGTGCGGGCGGGGCTCGCCGGCGTGCGCGACGGGCTGCCGAGGCCGCCGCTGCTGGAAGCAGACCCGGGCACCCTGAAGGGCGAGGAGGCGGAGCGGTTCGGCGTCGGCGGGCTGCCCTCATCTCTGGAGGAGGCGCTGGCCGCGCTCGACTCCGACGAGCTGGGGCGCGGCTGGTTGGGGCCGCTGCTCTACGACGCCTACGTGACCGTCAAGCAGGCCGAGCTGCGGGAGGTCGCGAAGCTCGACCTGGCCGAGCGGATGCGGCTGTATGGCAACGCCTACTGAACAGCTCCTGGATCGCGAGCGGCTGCTGGGACGGCTGCTCGGGGAGCTCGAGGTGCAGCTACCGGGAGCCGTCGAGCTGCGCCACCGCCTGCACCGCCACCCCGAGCTCGCCCACCAGGAGCGGGCCACGCTCGAGCTGGTGGCGGCGGAGCTCCCCGTCCCCTGCCGGCCCGTGGCCGGGACCGGCGGGGCGGCCGTCGTGGGCGTGGCCGGGACGGGCGCGGCCCCCGTGGCCGTGCGGGCAGAGCTCGACGGGCTGCCGCTGCGGGAGCGAACCGGGAGCGAGTTCAGCGCGACCGGAGACACGATGCACGCCTGTGGACACGACGTCCACATGGCCGCGCTCGTGGCCCTCACCCGCGCCGCCCAGCGGCTCGGGGACGAGCTCCCGGTGGCGCTGCTGGCCCTGTTCCAGCCGAGCGAGGAGGCCTACCCGTCGGGAGCCCAACAGCTCGCCCGCGGAGAGCTGGCCGGCTTCGCCCCCCGGGCGATCGTCGGGGCCCACGTCCACCCGGAGCTCTCGTGGGGGTCCGTCGGTCTCGACGAGGGGGTCGTCAACGCCTCCTGTGACGCCGCCGAGATCACGATTCGGGGCCTGCCCACGCACGGGGCCTACCCCCACCTCGGCAGGGACCCGATCCTGGCACTGGCCGAGGTCGTGGTGTCACTCCATGCCCAGGTGGGCAGGCGGATCGACCCGCTCGGGGCCGCGGTCCTGACGGTGGGGACGATCGAGGGGGGCAGCGCCGAGAACGTGATCCCGCCCGAGGCGCGGGCGAGGGCCGCGCTGCGTGCCCACACCCCGGAGCACCGCGAGATCCTGCGGGCGCTGGTGGTGGAGGTGAGCGAGGGCGTGGCGGCGGCCCACGGCTGCACGGCCACGGTGGAGATCACGGCCGGTGAGCCCCAGCTGGAGAACGACACCGCGATCGTCTCGCGGGCGCGGGAGCTGATCGGGGCGACCGGCCTGTCGCTCGAGGCGGGCTGGCGCTCGTGCGGATCGGACGACTTCGCCTTCTTCGGCGAGCTCGGTCCGGTGGCGATGGCGTTCGTGGGTCTCGACGGCGCCGAGGGGTTCGAGGTGCGTCCGCTGCACCACCCGGAGCTGCTGGTCCCCGACGCGGCCGTCGGCGCCGTCGCCAGGGTGCTGGCGGTGATGTACTGCGCCGCGGTCTGAGCGGCGCCAGCTACTTGTCCCCGACCGCGGCGAGTGCCACGTGGTAGAAGCCCGGCGGGGGGGCCGCGCCGGCGTGGCTGCCGAGCCGCGCGAGGGCGTCGGCCGTGGACTCGTCCTCGAGCAGCTCCAGGCCGCGGGCCTCGAGGTAGCCGCTCAGTCCGGACGGGGCGAGGCCGAACGTGAACGGCTCTCCGGCGCGCTCGACCGTGGACACCCACCCCTCCGAGCCGGGGAACGGCGTGGAGCCGTCGAGCAGGCCGCTGTCCACGTAGGTGAAGGAGAGCCGGCTGCCGGCGGGCGAGTGGCCCGCGATCCACCGCAACGTCTCGTCGACGGCCCCCGCCGTGAGGTAGTTCGTGACCCCCTCCCAGATGAAGAACGTGACGGCCCGGGGGTCGTAGCCGGCCTGCACCAGACGGAGGCCGAAGTCCTCGTGGAGGAAGTCCACGGGAACCCACACGACGTTTTCGGGCACCGCTCCGAGCTTGACGCCCAACAGCCTGCGCTTGACGGCCTGGGTGTCGGGGTGGTCGACCTCGAACACGCGGGCCGCGGAGGTGGAGTCGATGCGGTAGGGCCGGCTGTCGTACCCGGCACCGAGTATCACCAGCTGGGTGGCGCCGGCGGTGAGTGCCGCCTCGAGCTGGAGGTCGATCACGTGCGTTCGCACCACCGCCGAGATCCGCGGCCCCGGCGTGCGCCGATCCACGAGCCGGGGGATCAGGCCACGGACCCCCGGCACCCGCGCGGCGGCCGCCAGCACGCGCAGGCCGCCACTGAGGAAGGAGGCCGCGAGCGGGTCGCTGAACAGCCTCCGACGCGGCGGCCGGGCGGACTCGACGGCCCGGAAGAACGCCATGTACTGGGCAGTGCGGCTCGCCTCTCCCGCTCTCATCGGGGGCGCTCGAGGCTCTCGAGCAGTTCCTGCTTGGTGAGGAAGCCGTCGTCGCGCAGGATCATCGCGTCGCGGATCACCAACAGGTAGGCCCAGCGATGCTCGACCCAGATCGAGCTCCGCAGCCCCCTCAGTCGCAGGGTCGCGTCGAACACGACCAGGTCGGGAGGGAGTTCGATCATCTCGTGCTCGCGCCACTCCCACTCCGACCAGTTCCTGGTCCAGCCGTGGGCGTAGCTCAGAAGCCCCTCGCGCCCCTTGACGTGTGCCGCCCCCGGGAGGGCGCTCGCCTCGTTCATCTCGAAGTCGGGATGGGTGAGCGCGAGCATGTCATCGGCGCGTCCCTCGAACGCTGCCTGATGCCAGGCTCGCACGAGCTCGATGTTCTCGGCCACTCGCCGGCGAGTATCCCGCAAAGCGGGGGCGTCGGTGGGCCCGGGCGGTCTAGGATCTGAGCCGTGCCCAAGCGCCTGTACTTCACCGAGTCCGACGAGGCGAACCAGCTGATCGCGAACGACCCGATGGCGCTCCTGATCGGCTTCGCCCTCGACCAGCAGGTGACGGTCGAAAAGGCCTTCTCGGGGCCGCTGGCGATCAAGGAACGGGTTGGGACCCTCGAGCCCGGCAAGCTCGCCGCCGCCGACCTCGAGCCGGTGTTCCGGGAGAAACCGGCGATCCACCGCTTCCCGGGCAAAATGGCCGAGCGGGTCCACGACCTCGCCGTGAAGGTGCGCGACGACTACGACGGCGACGCCTCCCGGGTGTGGGAGGACGCCAGGAACTCCGACGAGCTACGGGCGAACATCGAGGGCCTCCCCGGGTTCGGGGAGATGAAGGTCAAGGCCCTCGGCTCCGTGCTCGCGAAGCGCTACAAACTCGCCAAGGCCAAGGGGCTTGTGCCGCCCCACCCCACGCTCGGCGACGTCGACTCCCCCCAGGCCCGGCGCGACTACCAGGCCGCCAAGAAGGCGCACAAGGCGGAGTGGAGCGGCATGCGCTGAGTGGCAGGGAAGCCGGGCGGCGCACGTCGGGCGCCCGCGTCGGCGCGCGCAGGCGTGGACACCGCGGCTAAGCCGGCCGGTCCGGGCGCGTCATCCCGCCGACGAGCACCCCCGATCCGAGGTGGGCGCCGAGGACGGGGCCGACCTCGGTGCAGAACAATGGGTCGCGGCCGAACAGGGCCCGCCCCTCGGCCACGAGCTGGTCCTTGTCGGCAGACGACTGCGCGTGCTGGACGATCCAGTCGGTGGCACCGCGCCGGTGAAGCTCCTCGAGGTGAACCGTCATCCGCTCGAGCGCCCTGCGGTGCGTGCGCACACGGCCCACCGGGGCGATTTCCGTCCCAAAGGTGAGGATCGGCTTGATCTTCAGCGCTGTGCCGACCATCGCCTGCGCCGCCCCTATCCGCCCGCCGCGGCGCAGGTACTCGAGTGTGTCCAGGCAGAACCAGATGTCCAGCGTCTCGCGGGCGCGGCGGATCGCCGAGAGCGTGACCGCGAGGCTCGCGCCCTGCCCGGCGGCGCTCGCGGCGAGGAGCACGAGGCAGCCCAGGCCGCCCGCCCCGGTCTCGCTGTCATGGACCTCGACCCGCCCCGTGTGGCCCTCCTCGGCGAGAAGCTCGCCGGCCGCTCGAGCGCTCGCGCACGTGCCCGACAGGCCAGTGGCGATGTGGATCGAGAGAACGTCCCGGCCGGCTTCCACGAGCGGTCTGTACACGGCCAGGAAGTCACCAATCGACGGTTGGGAGGTCGTGGGCAAGTTCGGCGATGCGTGAAGCCTCGCGTAGAAGGCGTCGAGGTCGCGGTAGTGGCTCTCGGGCTCCAGCTGGCCGTCCCAGCCGACGTAAAGGTCGACCTGTGCGATGCCTTCGCGCTCGATCAGCTCCCGCGGAAGGTAGTGCGTGCTGTCGGTGACGACCGCCACGCGCGACGCCGTTCGTGGCGCCAGCGCGGCCGGCAGCGAGGTCTCTGCGGGCTCGTGCACGCCCGTAGCGTAAGCCGGAGACAAGTGTGCTGCGGCGAGGGAAGCAGGACGGCGCCCGTGTCTCAGGGCACGGCGCTGACCGCGAACCAGTCGGCTCTCAGCTCGGGCGCCCGCTCACACGTCGCGAGCACCACGTCCAGAACCTCCAGACGCCCGATCGCCGTGAGTTCCTCCTCGGTTCTGGAACTGCCGCTCTCACGCCAGGTGGCCGTTATCTCCTGGCCGGCGTTCGAGAACGACACCACGTCTCCGCTGGGACGGAGCAGCTGGGACAGCTGATCGAGCGCATCCGGCGGAGCGGCGGAGCCGGCATGCCGCGTGATCCTGAACTTCACTCGTCAAGGCTACCCCGGTGGGGTGACGCCAAAAGGCATGACCCCGCTAGGGGACGCTGAGGATGAAGTCCTGGCGCACGCTGTGCCCGGGGGGAATCACGAGCGACTCGCTCTTCACCGGGTGGACCCCGTTGGTGGTGGTGCCCAGGAACGTCCCGCGGATCGTGTACGAGCCCGGGGGCAGGGGGGTTTCTGCGAACTCCCCCGCCGCCGACGTCTCGGTCGCGACGACCGCCCCGGTGGGGTCCAGCACTTCCACCGTGCCGGCGGCGGGTGGCGGTTCGGGCTGACGCGGACATTTGGGGGCCGAGAAGTAGTGCTGCGGGGGGCCGGTCGTGAGGTAGAAGCCCGTGACTAGCTTCGTCGGGCCCACCGTGACGTGCGGCTCGTGGATCTCCGGTGTCCGCGGGGCACCCTTCGGGCAGGCCCGGTCGAGCCAGACCGTGACGGTGGAGGTGACCCCTCCGGCCGCGGGGGACTGGCGCCCGACCGTCTGGATGCGCGCCCGCGTCACCGGGTTGCCCCTGATGCGAAGCTTGCAGCCCGCCTGCGCGACGATCACGCGGGTCAGCTTGAGCGTGAGACCTTCCAGCAGCGGCGCGTGGCATCCGCCGCCCGCAGCGGCTGCGTCGCCGCCGAGAGCGCCGGCGGAGGCTCCGCAGGCGAGGGCCATCGCCGCCACGAGCACCGCCGCTCCCCCGAGCCGAGCCGCGCCGGCCCCTGTGTCCCGCCTGTCCATGGGCGCCAAGGCTAGCGGGGCGCCCCGCCGCGATCGCCACCTGCGCGGGAGGTGGACGCGCCGGCCGCGCCCACCTCCCCGCCGGGAGCGCTCAGGAGATATGCAGCGTCAGCATCGCGCTCGCGGTGTGTTTCTTGGCGTCCTTGACTTCGACTTCGACTTTGTAGAAGCCCGGTACCACCTTCTTGTTCGGCGTCCCCGAGATCACGCCGGTTTTGGCGAGTTTCAGGCCTTTGGGCAGCTTCACCATCTTCTTCCACTTGTAGGGCGGGAAGCCTCCCGAGGCCGTCAGCGTCGCGTCATACGGCGAGCCCACCACGGCCTTGCTGAGGCTGCTCGTTTCCACCTTCAACAGGCAGTGCAGCTTCAGCACCAGGTTGGTCTGCGGCGGCGGCACCTTGAACGCCGGGGTGGTCGTCGTGCCACAGCCTTCCTTGGTTGCCTGGACCTCGTAGAAGCCCGTCACCGTGTCCCACCCGAATTCACCGTTCGCGCCGGTCGTTCCCGGGTTGGTCCGATTCGCCGGGGACATCACCGCCGATTCGTCCGGCACGGCGGTGAACGGCCCGACTTCTTCGGCGCCGGACAGCAGCGTCACGGTCGCACCGGCGACCGGGGCGTCGCCGTTGTTGGCGTCCACCACGACCCCACTGGGGTCGATGTAGATCGTCGATTCGCTTTCTTCTTCTTCGTTGGGGTGCTGGCACCCCGTCGTCTTGATGATGATTTTGCCTTCCCCGTGTTTGGGGTACACCGGCGGTATCTTCCCGGTGAACGTCCCGGAGGAGGCCGGCGTTTCGGTGAGCGTGACCGGGCCGGTGGTTTCGATCGCCCCGGTGTTGAGGTACGGCGCCTTCACGGTCACCGTCACGGTGCCCCCGACGCAGCCCTTGGTCGTGACGGGTGATTCGTAGGCCCACTCGATCACGGGGAACGACACCCCGTTGATGATGGTTTCGCCCACCCCGTTCACGATCGTGCCGTTCGGGAGTGGTTTGGGCTTGGTGAGGGCCAGGTTCTGGGTCGTGTGCCCGCGGGCCGTGACGAAGAACCTCGGTGACAGCCCCTGGTTGTAGGGAGCCGGCGGGAACACCACCAGGCCGTATTCGCCCGCCGGGGCTTCCGCGACGGAGTATTCGCCGAGAGCGTTGGTCGAGCTCGGGTAGCAGCCTTCGTTGCCGCACGCCTCCACGGTCGCATTCGCCACCGGGCTGCCTTCATAGGACACCACTCCGCTCACTTCGCCCGTTTCGCCGAGGGCGATGTTCTCCGTCGTGGTGGCTTTCCCGGAGACCGCGAACGACGCCCCGCCCGTGGTCGAATAGCCGTCGTGCGCCGGCGGGACCGCACTCGCCGAGTAGCTCCCGTCGGCCATTTCCGTGAGGGTGTATTCCCCGTTGGCGTCAGTCGTCGTCGGGTAGCAGCCCTGCGGGCCGCACGCCGTGACCGTGACGTTCGCCACCCCCACGTTGCCGGTCCCGGTCACGGTTCCGTGGATCGTGCCCACTTCGGTCAACGAGATGTCTTCGTTCGTGTTCTGCGCTGCGTCCACGAGCACGAATTTCTGCGCCGACGTGGTGGCGTAGCCGCTGTGTGCAGGCGGCGTGGCGACCTCGGAGTACACCCCTTCGCCGACTTCCGCGAACGAGTAGTGCCCGGCCGCTTCGGTGACGGTCGTCGAACATTCGTACACGAGGCCGCCACACACTTCGACGGAGACGTTCGCCTGGGGCGCCCCGCCTTCCCCGGTCACCGTCCCGCTGATCGAACCGTCCTGCGAGAGAGCGATTTCTTCGGTGGTCGCCGACCCGGCGAGGACGTAGAATTCTTCCGTTTCCGTGACCGCGTATCCGTCGTGCGCGGGCGGCGTGGCACGTGCGATGTATTCGCCTTCGGGCAGCCCGGATATCGAGTAGTGCCCGCTACCGTCGGTGGTCGCCGTGTAGCAGGTGACCGGTTCTTCTTCTTCGCACACCGACACTGACACGCCGGCCACCGGCGCGTTGCCCACGCCGGTCACGTTGCCTTCGACGGAGCCTGTGCCGGCCCCGCCCCCTCCCTGGGAGCCCGCGACTTCCACGGTTTCACCGGCGGAGGTCATCGCGAAGGTGCCCCCCAGCTTGCCTTCGGGCGGACATTCGCCTTGGCCCATCGCGAGTGTCACCGGCTGTTCGCTGAACACCGGGTCGACGGGACCCGATCTGGCGAAGTTTGCGAGCAGGACCTTCCCCGACGTCGTCCCCGAGCATTCGAATTTGTCTGCCGGGACTTCGACCTCCACGGTGAGGGCGCCCTTGATCTCGAGGAGCCCTTTGGCTGTCAGCTCGCCCGAGCGCGGCAGGCCCCCGAGCGTCAGCGCGGCGGGGTCGGCGCCCACGTGACAGCCGCTCGTTTTCGCTTCGGAGAAGGTCGCCTTGGCGGAGGAGCCCCCGTTGTTCACGAGCGTGCCCCCGATCGTCGCGGACGGGCATTCGAGGGTCCCGAGCGGGGAGCTCAGCGTAAGGTCGGAGCTCGCCAGCTGAAACTGCGCCCCCGCCTGCAACGTTCCTGCGGCGGTCTTCAACAACCCCGTCCCGGCCCAAGCATCGGCACCGGCCATACATCCGAGAACAACTGCCACCGCCAGCACGGCAGCACACGTACGCACTCGTACCATCCCCTCATCCCCTTCAGGTCATGGATACGGCCTCCGTGCCCCCTTGGTGCGGATCGCTCCGCGGGTGCCGATCCGAACGTCCAGCGACGCCGGCACCATGGCCAAGCTATCGGTCCCGACTAGTCCGTGTCAACCTCTTTCGCGGGCCCGGTCGGCAACGGGCACTCCGGCCGGCCCGGGCCAGACGCCGGCGCCGGGGCCTCAGCCCTGGCGGGCGGGCTCGAGCTCGAGTTTGTGCGACACGCTGGTCGTGCGTCCTTCGAAGCTGCTCGTAGCCGTGAGCGTGGCCGTGACGTCTCTGCCCTCACCGATCAGGTGGCGGCCGAAGGACGCGACGTGGACCCGGATGTTGACCTTCTGGCCGGCCTTGGCTTCGTATTTGGACTTGCCGAGCTGGCGGCACCCCCGCGCACACAGGAGCGAGGCGACCGCCTTCTTGCCGCGGACATGGCGTTCGGTGAAGGTGAGCACCAGCGTGCCCTTGCAGCCGCCGGTCGCCGTGGCGGGACAGCTGAGGGGGATGCGGGCGTCGCCGTGCTTGTCCACGCGGACCGCGCTCACGGAGATGACCACCACGACCGGTTTGGCGGGCGCCGGTTCGGCCGCAGGATCCACCGGCGGGACGACCACCACCGCGCTCGCATCCGATTCGGCCGCTGCCCCGGGTCCGGTGGCGTTGCTCGCCGTCTCGGCCACCCGCAGCGTATGTCCGACGTCTTCGCCGTCCGGAGAGTACGTTTTCCCGGTCGCTGCGACGATCGCGACGCAGCCGGATCCCGACGCTTCGCACCGCAGCCACTGGTAGGCGTATTCGGTCGGGGAGTTGGTCCATTCACCGTGGTGCTCGGTCAGCGTCTGGGCCCGCTGGGCCGTGCCCGTCATTGTCGGGACCTTGAGATTCACGGGCACCGGGGGCAGGACGACGGTGGTCGGTTCGGATTCGGCCGCGGTACCCGCGCCGCCGGCGTTGCTCGCCACCTCGCTCACGCGCAGCGCGTGCCCGAGGTCTTCCGCCACCGGGACGTACGTCGGGCCGGTCGCGCCGCCGATCGCGACGCATCCGGACCCGGACGCTTCGCAGCGCAGCCACTGGTAGGTGAAGCCGGTGGGGGAGTTCGACCATTCACCGTGGTGCTCGGTGAGGGTCTGTTCCTGGCGGATGATCCCTGTGATCGCCGGCAGCGTCGTGTGCACCGGGACCGCCGGCAGGACGACGGACGTCGCCGCCGATTCGCCGGCCACGCCGGAACCGCCCGCGTTGCTCGCGGTCTCCGTCACGCGCAGCTCGTGCCCGACATCTTCGGCCGCCGGCGAGTAGGTCGCGCCTGTCGCACCGCCGATCGCGCTGCACGACGTGCCAGAGGGGCTGCACCGCTGCCACTGATACGCGTACCCGGTCGGCGAGTAGGACCATTCACCATGGTGCTCGGTCAGGGTCTGACCCTGCTGGACCGTCCCCGTGATCGTCGGGGCGGTCATGTCCAGGGGCGCCGGCGGGACCACCACCGAGGTCGCTTCCGACTCGGCGGCCGCGCCGGAGCCGCCGGTGTTGCTGGCGGTCTCGGTCACACGCAGCTCGTGCCCGACATCTTCGGCCGCCGGAGAGTAGGTCGCGTTCGTGGCACCGACGATCGTGCTGCACGAGGTTCCAGAGGAGTTGCACCGCAGCCACTGGTAGGCGTAGCCGGTCGGCGAGTTGCTCCATTCACCGTGGTGCTCGGTCAACGTCTGACCCTGCTGGGCCGTGCCCGTGACCGTCGGCACGGTCGAGTCCACCGGCAGCGGCGGCACCACCACCGTCGTCGCTTCCGATTCGGCGGCCGTACCGGAGCCGCCCGCGTTGCTGGCGGTCTCGGTCACACGCAGCTCGTGCCCGACGTCTTCGGCCGTCGGCGAGTAGGTCGCGCCCGTGGCACCACCGATCGTGCTGCACGACGACCCGGAGGAGCTGCACCGCAGCCACTGGTAGGCGTAGCCCGTCGGCGAGTTGCTCCATTCACCGTGGTGCTCGGTCAGCGTCTGACCCTGCTGGGAGGTGCCCGTCACCGTCGGCACTTTCGAGTTCACCGGCACCGGGGGGACCACCACCGGGGTCGCTTCCGATTCGGCGGCCGTGCCGGAGCCGCCCGCGTTGCTGGCGGTCTCGGTCACGCGAAGACGCGACCCGACGTCTTCGGCGACGGGTGAGTAGTTCGCGGCGGTGGCGCTGGAGATCGGAAGGCAGCTGGCCCCGAGCGAGTTGCAGCGCAGCCACTGGTAGGCGTAGCCGGTCGGCGAGTTGCTCCATTCACCGTGGTGCTCGGTCAGCGTCTGACCCTGCTGGGAGGTGCCCGTCACCGTGGGCACTTTCGAGTTCACCGGCACGGGTGGGACGACGACGGCGGTCGCTTTGGATTCGGCGGGGCTGCCGGAGCCGCCGGAGTTGCTGGCGCTCTCGGAGACGCGGAGCTCGTGCCCGACGTCTTCGGACACCGGCACGTAGGTCTGGTTGGTCGCGCCCCCGATCGCGGTGCAGCCGGTGCCCGTGGAGGTGCAGCGCATCCAGCGGTAGGTGTAACCCGTGGGCGAGTTGGTCCATTCACCGTGGTGCTCGGTCAGCGTCTGAGCCTGCTGGGCGGTGCCGGTCACCGTCGGCACTTTCGAGTCCACCGGCACCGGGGGGAGCACGACGGCGGTCGCACTCGATTCGGCCGGGCTGCTGGAACCCTGGCCGTTGAAGGCCGTCTCGTCCACGCGCAGCTCGTGCCCGACGTCTTCCGCGACCGGGACGTAGGTTTCACCGGTCGCCCCTTTGATCGAGGCACAGCTGCCACCGGTGGAGTTGCACCGCAGCCACTGATAGTCGTAGCCGGTGGGGAAGTTCGCCCATTCACCGTGGTGCTCGGTGAGCGTCTTGCCCTGCTGGGCGGTGCCGGTGATCGTCGGCGGGGAGTTGTTGGTCGGGGCCCACGCGAAGGCCCCGGACGCGAACGCGAGCGACAGGCAGCAGGCTGCCAGCAGCGAGGCGCAGGCGGCCGCCAGCCGGGAGCGGGCGGCGGGCGTGGCACGGGGACAGGAGGTCGCGCCGGACACGGCTCTAGGCGCGGTCGGCGACGGCCGGGTGGCGCTGGTTCTCGGGAGCCGGGATGGGCTGCTCGGTCCCGGCCGGCGTTCCCGCCGCGAGCGTGCAGAAGGCCTCGACGACGCGCGGGTCGAACTGGTGGCCGGCCTCGCGGCGCAGCTCGGCGATCGCCGCGGAGGTGCTCATCCCCTTGCGGTAGGGCCGGTCGGTGGTCATCGCGTGAAAGGCGTCGCAGACGGAGATGACGCGGGCGCCGACGGGGATTTCCTCGGCGGCGCGCCCGTCGGGGTAGCCGTGGCCATCGAAGCGCTCGTGGCTGGAGCGGACCAGCCGGGCGACCGGGCCCATCGCGGGCGAGGCCGCCAGGATGCGCTCCCCGACCTCGCTGTGGCGCTCGATGATCGCCCGCTCGCCGGGCTCCAGCGAGGCCGGCTTGTCGAGGATCGTTTCCGGCACCGCGACCTTGCCGACGTCGTGAAGCTCGGCGGCGCGGACCAGGACCTCGAGGTCCTCGCCGTCCATGCCCAGCTCCTTGCCGACCGTGCGGGCCATCACGGAGACCTCGTGGAGGTGGGCGTGCAGGTCGGGCTCGCGCTCGGCCATCACCTGCAGCAGCACGTCGCGGAGCTGGTTGGGAGCGTCGTAGGACTGGCGTGAGCGCTTGTCTGCGTACAGGCGTTCGTCCACCAGCGCCATCGCGGCGGCCGACTCCTGGGCCTCCTCGGGGAGCATGATGCAGCCGCACGCCGTGGTGATGTCGAATCCCCGGCCCCGCTCGGAGAGGGCTTCGATGGTGGCCGAGGCGATCGTCTCCAGCGACCTGGCGCCGACGCGGGCGAGCACGCAGAACTCGTCCCCGCCGAGCCGGTAGGCCTGCCCGTCTGGGTCGGCCGCGGCGGCGAGCTTGACCCCGAGACGGGACAGCAGCGCGTCGCCGAGGGGGTGGCCGAAGGTGTCGTTGTAGACCTTGAAGCCGTTGAGGTCGAACAGCAGCAGCGCCCACGGCTCGCGGGTGCTGGCCGACTGGAGCACGTCCTCGAGCGCCAGCAGCAGCCGCCGGCGGTTTCCGAGAGCGGTGAGCGCGTCCGTCAGCGCTTCCTCGCGGCTGCGGTCGGCGAGCACGAGGTTCTCGCTGAAGGTGAGGCCCATGCGGGCGATCACGCCGGCGATCGTGCACACCGCGAGGATGTAGGCGGCGGGGTGGATCTGTTCACCGGCCTCGAGGGCCAACAGCCCGAGGGCGGCGAGCGCGAAGGTGACCGGAAAGATCAGCAGCCTGCGACCCTCGAGGCCGATCACGGCGGAGGGACGCGGGGCCTGCCAGGCGGCCCACCCGAGCACGACCGCCGAGGCGGGCCAGAGGGTGTCGAAGACGCCGGATTCGCTGTGGCCCGTGGCGGACCAGTACAGCGAGATCCAATCCGCCAGCGCGCTCAGCGCCAGCCCCACGGCCACGAGCCCGAGCACGCGTCCCGGGCGCCAGCCGGTCATGGCCAGCACGCCGACCACGAAGGCGAGCAGCAGCATGTCTCCCAGCGGGTAGATGAGGTCGCCGATGACGGCGCTCAGCGAGCCTTCGGTCCCGGCCACGATCGGGGGCAGGACGAACTGCGAGGCGACCGCGGCCAGCGCGAGCGCGCCGACGATGCCGTCGAGCCAGAGGCTCGGGTAGAAGACCCTGACCCGGGCCCGCACCAGCAGCCCGAGGGTGATGAAGGACGCCGGATAGAAGACCAGCCACAGGTAGTCGCTGGGGGCCGGGAAGCCGCGTTCGACCTGGGCGGGGTCGACCGTGAAGAGGATCTCGCCCGCCGCCCAGCAGGCGAGCCCGATGCCCAGGACCGTCCAGGCGACACGCTCGCCGCCCGACCACCAGGCACGGATCAGGCACAGCAGGGCGCTCACCACGAGCAGCCCGTTGAAGACCCAGTTTTCGAACACCCCGTTGACGGTGTGTCCCCCGAACCCCGTCACCGCGTGGACCGCGTAGGCGATCAGGGCCACCACCGCGGCGCCGCGCATGACCCGTATCGCCAGCGCGCGATCGCCACCGAGGCCGCCCACCGGGGAGCCGATCCGATTGGTGATCGCCGGCGCGGCGGCCTCCATGCTCAGAGACCGCCCGTGCAGGGGTACGGGACCGCGACCATGGTCCCAGCGTCGGCAAAAGCTGCCCGCCCGCGTTAGCGTGCAAACACCGCTTGGACGGATGCCCTAAAGGGGCGACAAGGTCCTGCACCGATGGGACTACAAGGGCGTCGGCGAGGACGACACGGCCGTCGTCCCTGGCGGGCGATGGCTCAGCTTCACGGCGTCGTGGCCGTGATCCGTTCGAACTCCCCCTGGTCGATCGGCCCCTCCCCCTAACCGTCGGGGCCGTGCTGGAAGATCGCCCGAGCGCCGCGTCCCGTGGCGCCGGTGCCGAACGTGTCCGAGGCCAGCCAAGCCGATACCGCGCCGGAACCCGCCGACCGGTTGATGCCGATCGATGTCGGCTACCTGCGCCGGTACCTGCGGCTGTTGGCGGTGATCGCCGCCGCCTTCGTGCTGGAGGGCGTCGCGCAGGGTGGGCGCTGGGAGCTGGCGGTCCTCTCGCTGCTGCTCGGAGCCACCCTGCTGCTGGCGATGCACGCGTCCAAAGTCCGCTCGGAGGTCTTCAGGATCGCCGCCGGGTTCGTGCTGTTCGTGGTCGTGGTCAGCCTGCTGCAGGCGCTCCTCGGCGAAATCGACGAGCGCCTGGTCAAGCTCGCCAACTCGATCGTCGTGCTGTTCGGCCCACCGGTGATCATGTTGGGGGTCGTCCGCCGGCTACGCGAGACACAGACCGTGCCCGTCGACGCGGTGATCGGAGTGCTGTGCATCTACCTGCTGCTGGGGATGTTCTTCGCCAACATCTTCGGCGCGCTGCAAGGGGTCGGAGGCAAAGACTTCTTCGCTCAGGGCGTGCCGGCGACGATCTCCCGCTGCACCTACTTCAGCTTCACGACGCTGGCCACGATCGGCTACGGGGACCTGACGGCCGCGACCAACCTCGGACGCACGCTGGCGGTCTCCGAGGGGCTGGTGGGGCAGGTGTACCTCGTGACCGTGGTGTCCCTGATCGTCGGCAACCTCGGTCGCCGCCGCCCGCGCGAAGCACGCCGCGGACCCTAGACACTAGGTCTTCACGCGCCGGCCGAAGCCCTGTTCGGCGCCGTCGTGTCCGTCGAGCTTGCCCGCCCCGGCGGGGGCCTTGGCGCCCTCCCCGTTGGCGGTCGCTTCCGCCACCACCCCGGGCTTGGCCTTGCGCCCGGGACGGGCCAGGATCAGGCCCTCGCCGAGCACCTTCGCGACCAGGTGGGCCCGCGAGCGGGCACCCGACTTGAGCATCGCGTTGCGGGCGTGGGCGCGGACGGTGTCGTTGGCGATCTGGAGCTCGTCGGCGATCTCGGGACCGGTGCTGCCGAGGGCGATCAGGCGGACGACCTCCAGCTCGCGGGCCGTGAGGGGCAGGGCGCTGAGGGGGCCGGACCGTTGGCGGCGCGGATGGGCGCCCCAGCGCGAGGTGCTGAGCGCCACGAACAGGACGAGTCGCCTGCCGGTGACGCGCTCGGTGGTGGCCGCCCACTGGACCGTGACCGTGTGTCCGTCGGCGCAGCGCATCTCGCTCTGGCGGCTGAAGCTGCCGGCGTCCATGGCCTCGACCCACTCCTGGGCGGTCACCTGGGGACCCCCGACGATGAACTCGTAGATGGGGTGTCCGAGGAGCTCGCGCTTGGGATACCCGAGCAGCGACACGTAGGCGCCGTTGACCTCCACGTGGCAGCGGCGTTCGTCGAGCAGCGCCATCGGGTTTCGCGACTGCGTGAAGGCTGCTTTGAAGAGCCTGCCCCACTCTTTGTGGGCCCCGGAGTCCACCGACCTAGCTTGTCACACGACGGGCGCCTCGGCCGGCTCCCGGAGCTCGCCGTACTCGCTGTGGCCCAGCTTCACCAGCCAGCGGCGCAGCTCGCGGTGGACGGCTTCGGCTCCGACCAGCTCGTCCTTCGGGAGGCCGAGACGGACGGGGTGCAGCAGGAACGGATGGGACTGGCTGCCACCGAGTCCGCCGTGGGACCCGACCAGCTCCTCGAACGCCGCCACCTCGTCCCACTGACGCCAGTAGGTGCTGTTGATGACGATGTCGGGGCAGTGGGGGAAGCCGTCGGTGCGGCGCACGTGGCGGGCGGCGTTGGGACCGTAGGGCTCCAGCGGGTCGGAGCCCTCGATACGCCCCTCGTCGAGGTAGTGGGTGCCCGCGGCCCCCAGCACGACCGCGCCGTGCTCCTGGGAGCGGACGAGCACGAAGCCGATGCCGGGGTGGTCGCGCAGGGCCGGGAGCAGGCCCGGGTAGAGCTCCTGTAGCTGCTCGCGGCTGAGACGCCCGGCCTCGCGGGGGAAGCTGATCAGGCCGAGGCACCCGGAGGCCATCACGACCACCTCGGGGAGCTCCTCCTCGCCGTCCTGCGCGTCGGGGGTCCCGTCGGGCTTCTCGCCGCCGAGCAGCACCTCCCCGTCGGAGCTCCTCCCCCGTGCCATCCCCCGCACCACCCGGGCGGGGGCGCTCGAGCCGGCGGCGGCCTCGCTGAGACCGGCCCCGAGGTAGCCGAGCGCCTCGCTGGGGTTGCCGTCGACGGTCGCGGTGGCCCCCTGGACCTGCTGTTCGACGAGTGCCTCCAGCGTG
Organism: Solirubrobacteraceae bacterium; assembly: GCA_035506775.1. GTDB lineage: Bacteria > Actinomycetota > Thermoleophilia > Solirubrobacterales > Solirubrobacteraceae > Palsa-744. The sequence continues at coordinate 18,106 of DATJOU010000334.1, forward strand.
ATCCCGTAGCGGTCCAGGAACGTGTCGCCCTGGGACTGGCCGTGGTCGGACAGCACGACCAGCTCGTAGGGGCGGGGGGTGTCCGCCGCCACCGACGCCAGGCGCCCGATCTGGCGGTCCAGCGACGCCAGCGTGGAGAGCGCGTCGGGGCGCTCGATGCCGGAGTGGTGGGCGACCTCGTCGTAGGCGAGGAAGGTGGTGTAGATCACGGGCCGCCCCGCGTACATGTCGGAGATCACGGAGGCGACCTGGAGGTCGCGCTGCACGACCGTGGCCCAGGCCCGCACGAGCGCGTAGGTGCGCGAGCGGGCGATCCGGGGGCGGACGTCCAGGCGCCGCTGGCGGGAGGCGTGCCAGCGCTCGCTGAACATGTCCCGGATGGCCAGCAGGAAGGTGCGGGTGACGTTGTAGGGGTTGGCGAAGTAGGCGTAGTAGTCCTGGCCGATGCGCCCGTGGCGGTCCCGGCGCAGCACCGTGCTCATCGTCAGCAGGCTGTGGGGGGCGTCGCCCGAGAGGATGTTGGCGCGGCTCGCACCGTCGCTGAACAGCAGGCCACGGCCGTCGGAGTGACGGCGCTCGAGCTCGGCCGCGTCGCGGGGATGGTTGGTGACGATCGCCGCCCTGCGCTCCTTCTCCCACCAGCGGAAGGCGGGCATGTCCTCGTTGTTGCCGTGCAGCAGGCCCGCCTGGCAGGCGCCTGTCTGGGAGGACCAGTCGGTCTCCCAGCGGGTGAGCTGGTGTGACCCCTCTCGCAGCCAGCGGGCCATGGTGGGGGCGTTGCCGTCACGGAGCGCCCGCACCAACACGTCGTGGGCCAGCCCGTCGATCTCGAGCAGCAGCAGGCCGGGCTTGTCGAGGTCGGTGCCCGGAGCCGTGCGGCGGGCGTTGCGCTCGACCACGTTGCGGTACCAGAAGCCGTCGTCGTCGATCGCCAGGGCGCTGGTGGCGGCCGTGTCCACGAGGCTCACGGCGAGCGTGATCACGACCGCGCCGGCGAACGTGGACACGTGCAGCCCCAGGCTCGCTTCGGAGAGCAGCCACACCACCAGGCCGTTCACGAGCAGCACCCCGAGGCCCAGCGTGAGCACCGTGAGCGGCAGCGCGACACGCAGCAGGGCCGGCCACACGAGCGCGTTCAGGAGCGCGATCAGGGCGATCAGCCAGACCGCGGCGCCGAAGCTCTTCAGCTCCACCCCCGGCATCAGTTCCGCCACCACCCACACCGTGATCGCCGACAGCGCCCACACGAACAGGATCCGCCCGACCGCGATCCGGCGTCCCGGCCGGGGGCGGCCGGCGGGGGGTGGCGTGGGCTGGCCGGCCTCGCCGGCGGGCATCGATACGTGGCCGTCGCGGGCGTTCATGCGCCCACCGTATGGGTTCCGCCGACGGGGCGGGGGGACAGCTGCAGTCGCTGGCCGGGACGCAGCAGGCACACCTCGGTGCCCGAGGCCGCTTCTGCGGCGAGCCGGGCGAACAGCTGCGCCGGGGCCCCGGGAGGGGCGGGGGAGCGCAGCGGCCACGGCGCTCGCAGGGTGCCCCAGTGGATGGGAACCACGACCCGGGGGCCGATGATCGCCGTCGCCTGCGCGGCCCGGGCCGGGTCGAGGTGCCCCGCGCCCAGGGTCCGTCCCCAACCGGCGATCGGGAGCAGCGCCACGTCCACGGCGCCGCGGAGCTGCTCCATCCCCTCGAACAGGTCCGTGTCCCCGGCGAAGTAGACGGTCTGCGACCCGGACACCAGGAAGCCGATCGGCAGCGGTCCCCGGCCCCCGCGCCAGCGGCCGGGCGGGTGGCTGGCATCGGTGGCCCGCACGGCCACCCTTCCGATCCGGGACTCCCCGCCGGCGGCCAGCTCGGCGACGTCGGCGAAGCCCCTCGCGGCCAGCCAGCGACCGGCCCCGGCCGGAGCGAGCACCTTCACCCCCGGCCCCACGGCCCGCAACGAGGCGGTGTGGGCGTGGTCGGCGTGAAGGTGGGAGAGCAGCACGGCGTCGACGTGGGTGACGCTGGAGGGGCTCACCGCGCCCCCGGCCCGTCGCAGGAACCCGACCCGGGAGCCGAGCACGGGGTCGGTGATCAGGCGCACCCCGTCGAGCTCGATCAGCACGGTCGCGTGTCCCAGCCACGTCACGGCAGCGTCCACGCCGCCGGCGGGCGCCGGCTGGGGTTCGCTCACAGGTCCGTCTGCGCCACGATCTCGCCGTCCTTGGCAGCCGCGGCGAGGCGCGCGTAGTCGAGCTCGTTCTGATGCGCGTACGCCTTCGAGAACTCGACGATGGCGCGGTCGAAGGTCTTGCCGCTGCCGAGGTAGGAGGCGATCGCGATACGGTCGCCGCTGCGGGCGTGGGCGCGGGCGAGCGTCCACCCGCACAGGCGCCCGTAGGCGGCCATCATCGTGGGGTTCTGGCGACTGACTTCAGCCGACCCCTTCCAGTCGCGCAGCTGGCGACCGTAGAAGTCGCGGGCCTTGCCGTCGATGCCCGATTTCACGTGGACCCAGCCGAGGAAGATGTCGCTCACCGCCTGCATCAGCCGTTGACCGGTGACGACCCGCTCGCCGTGGTTGGTGAACTCGCTCTTGGCCAGGAACTCCTCGAGCACCGAGGGCTGGGCCTCCTTGAGCTGCAGGAACAGCGGGTCGTCCTGGTCACGTCCGAACAGCAGGGCGATCCAGGCGCGCGTCCCGACGCTCCCGACGCCGACGACTTTGCGGGCGAGGTCGGTCAGCGTGAACTCTTCCAGCAGCACGCGGCGGTCGAACTGAAGCGTGCGCCGGTAGGTGCGGACCAAGTCGTGCAGCTCCTCGAAGCGCTCGTCGTACTCCTCGCCCGACACCAGGTCGCGCAGGGGCACGATCAGGGGCGCCTGGTCCACGATCCTGACCGAGCCGTTGACCCGTTCGGTCAGCTTCGAGAGGGCCGAGAGGCTGTCGCGGGTGCGGGCCTTCGCGACGGTCTTTTCGGCCCGGGCCAGCTCGCGGGTCTTGAACTGGGAGCCGTATTCCCGCATGAAGTCCTCGACGTCCACCCGCGCGTACCACACGGCGAGGTTCTCCATCCCCGCGAAGCTCCGCAGCGCCTCGCGGTACTGGGCCACCGTGTCGAGCACCACCCGGTCGGCGTCGCCGGCGCCGAACCCGTTGTCCCGGGCGGCGATCATCAGGCTGGCGGCGAGCCGCTTGACGTCCCACTCCCACGGCCCCGGGAGCGTCTCGTCGAAGTCGTTGATGTCGAACACCAACCGCCGCTCGGGGGAGGCGAAGACACCGAAGTTGGACAGGTGGGCGTCGCCACAGCACTGCACCCGTAGGCCCGAGACGGGGGTTGTGGACAGGTCCTGGGCCATGACGCGGGCCGCGCCCCGGTAGAAGGTGAAGGGCGACACGAGCATCCGCCCGTAACGGATCGGGACCAGCTCGGGGACGCGCGATCGGGACTGCTCCTCCAGCAGCTCGACCGGATCCGGACGACCGGCGGCCGGCTCGAATTCGGCGTGGGCGGAGCGGGGTACGTGCTCGCGGGCCCGCTTGCCCAGCTCGGCCCGTTCGGCGATCGAGAGATGGACCACCTCGGCGTCCTCGTGGATGGCGCGTCGCTGTTGCCTGCTGGCCGTGGTTGGCATCGCCCCTCCCTGTTCCGGTGGACCCCACCAGCTTACGGCTACGATCGTTCTCTGCGCTCGCCAACCCCACCGACCCGTCGCCTGGCAGGACCGTCGCGGCGGGCGGTCTCGGGGACGCTGCGCTCGCGCACCGACTCGCTGCGCTCCCAAAGGGTGGCGCTGCGTGCCCGCCGGACCGAGCTGTGGGCCTTCACGGGACTGTTCGTGGCCTGCCTGCTGGCCTTCGTCTCGATCGGGGCTGCCCTGCCGGTGCTCCCCCTGTTCGTGCGGGGACCGCTGCACGCGAGCAACCTCGCGGTGGGGATCGTGGTGGGGGCGTTCTCGGTCACGTCGGTGTTCTGCCGCCCGCTCGCGGGCCGCTTCGCCGACAACCGGGGCCGCAAGATCGTGCTGGTGGTGAGCGCCTTCGTGATGTCGCTGGGAGGGGTCCTGTACCTGCTCGCGGGGAGCATCGCCGGCCTGATCCTGGCGAGGCTGGTGGTGGGGATGGGCGAGGGAGCCCTCTACACGGCCGGGGCCACCTGGGCCGTCGATCTCGCCCCGGTACGCCACCGCGGACTCGCTCTGGGGGTGTTCGGGCTGGCGGTGTGGGGGGGCTTGTCGCTCGGCCCCCTGGTGGGGGAGCTGCTGCGTTCGGGGGACGGGTACGACGCCGTGTGGGCGCTGGCCGCCGCGCTCCCCTTCGCCGGGGCCGTGATCGCGCTGTGCCTGCCCGAGCCCGCTCGTGCGCTGCAGGGCCGGGTCGGCGAGCGCCTGGCGCTGTTCCCGCGTCCGGCCCGCCGGCCCGGGGTCGCCCTCGCGCTCGCCAACTTCGGGTACGCGGCGCTGGCGGGCTTCGTGGTGCTCGACCTGAGCTCACACGGCGTCACCGGCGGGGCGAGCGTGTTCACCGTGTTCGCGGCGGCGGTGTTCCTCAGCCGCATCTTCCTCAGCCCCCTCCCCGACCGCCTCGGTCCACGGGCCACCGCCACCGGCGCCGCCCTGTTCGAGGCCCTCGGCCTGGCCATCATCGCCTTCGCCCACTCCCTCGACGCGGCGCTTGCCGGAGCACTGGCGATGGGGCTCGGCTTCTCGATGCTGTTCCCCTCGCTGGCGCTGATGGTGGTGGGCGAGGTCGGCGAGGAGAGCCGCGGGTCCGCGCTCGGCGCCTTCACCGCCTTCTTCGACATCGGCGTCGGCCTCGGCGCCCCCCTGGCAGGAGCCGCGGCGGCGCTCGCCGGCTACCCGGCGGTGTTCCTGCTCGGCTCGGCGGCCGCCCTCGGGACGGCCGCGCTGGCCGCGTTCACCACCCGCCCCCACCTGGCCACGGCGCTCGCCCCCGCCCCCGAGCAGAGCTGAGGCGGGTCTTCCGCTCCTCGATCATTTGGAGCAGGCCGCACATGTGCGGCCTGCCCGGACCGTGCATGCACGGTCCGGCCGTCCGGCGCATGCGCCGGACGGAACAGCATCGGTCCTATGTTGTGTGCATGGCCAAGACGTGGGTGCTCGACACCGAGACGAAGGGAACGGGGGCGCACATCGCGCCGCTGACCGACGCTGGCCACGAGCGGTCCCGGGAGGCCGAGCTGGCGCTCGTGCAGCTGGCACGGCCGCCCCGCCCGAAGCGGCCGTCCGAGCCCCCTCCGAAGGCCACCTTCCGGGTGGTGGACGTGCTCAGCGGGAAGCTGCTCGGCGAGGACCTCGACGCCCGTGAGGCCGTGCACGAGCTGGCCGGCCTGCGCAGCGCGCTGGACGCCCGGGTGTACCTCCGCCACGGCGAGAACGCCCGCTGGCGGCTGTTGAGCCTCGGCGACACGCGCCGCCTGTGGGCGCTGGCGCGCGACGGCACGGCTTCCACCTAGAGGGCGGCGCTACGGTAGGCGCCATGCGCGAGATCCTGCCGGGGGTCCACCACTGGGAAACGCTGCACCCGCGGATCCAGCACTTCGTCTCCTCCTACTGGCTCGAGGACGGTGGGGTGCTGTTCGACCCGCTGATCCCCGAAGACGTCGGGATCGACTGGTTCGCCAACCGCTCCCAGGAACCCGCCACCGTGATCCTCACCAACCGCCACCACCTGCGCGAGAGCGTGATCTTCCGTGAAACCTTCGGCTGCCCCGTCCTCTGCAACAGCGCCGGCCTGTACGAGTTCACCAACGGGGAGGGCGTCGAAGGGTTCGACCCGCCCACGCTGCTGCCCGGGCACGTGAGGGCACTCGAGCTGGGTGGGATCTGCCCGGACGACACCGTCCTCCACGTCCCCTCCTCCAGGGCGGTCGCGTTCGCCGACGGCATCGTCCGTGGGGGCCCGGACGGGAGCGACGGCCGGCTGGGGTTCGTTCCCGACTCGCTCATGGACGACCCTCCGGCCACCAAGCGGGCGATCCTCGAAGGGCTCGGGCGGCTGCTCGAAGAGGCCGCCTTCGAGAACGTCCTGCTCGCCCACGGCGCCCCGCTGATCGGCGACGGCCGGGAGCGGGTACAGGAGCTGATCGCCGCCGGCGGGCGTACCGCGTTCGAGTTCTGAGCGGCTCCCCGAGGAGCCCCATGAGCGAGTACACGCGCGTCCTGCGCCACCGGAACTTCAGGTACCTGTTCACGGGACAGGCAGCGAGCGCCGTGGGCGACGGGGTGGTGCTGGTGGCCCTCGCCCTCTACGTCACCCAGACGACCGGCTCCGCCGGGGACCTCGGGCTCGTCCTCGGCGCCCAGTCGCTCGCGCTCGTGACCCTGCTGCTGTTCGGTGGCGTGTGGGCCGACCGGCTCCCCCGTCAGCGGGTGATGATCGCCACCGACCTGATCCGGGCCACCCTCCACGCGCTGCTCGCGGTCCTGATCCTGACCGGCGGGGCGACCGTCTGGCAACTGGTGGCGATCGAGGCCTGCTACGGGGCGGCCCAGGCGTTCTTCCAGCCCGCCTACACCGGCCTGGTCCCCCAAACGGTGCCGGAGGAGCTCAATCTCGACGCCCGCGCCCTCACCGAATGGGTTGCCAACCTGGCCTCCCTGATCGGCCCCGCGCTCGCCACCGCCCTCGTCCTCGGCGTGGGCGCCGGCGAGGCGTTCGCCTTCGACGCCGCCACCTTCCTGTTCAGCGCCGTGATGCTCGCCCGGGTCCACCCCCGCCGGCGGGGTCGCCGGTCGCGGGCCGAGTCCGTCGTCCGGGAGCTCCGGGCCGGTTGGCGGGAGGTGCGCTCGCGGGCCTGGGTGTGGGTCACGATCGCCGCCTATGCGATCGCCCTGCTGTGCATGTACTCCCAGTGGTACGCCCTCGCACCGGGGATCGCCCGCGAGCACTACGGCGGGGCCGGTGTGTTCGGGGTGATCGAGACGGTTTTCGGGATCGGCGCCGTCGCCGCCGCCCTCCTGAGCCTGCGCTGGCGGCCCTCCCACCCGCTCGCCACGGGCCTGCTGTTGTGCCTGGCGTGGCCGTTGGAGTGCGGAGCCTTCGCCCTCGGTGCCCCCCTGGCGCTGGTAATCCCCTTCAGCCTCGCCACCGGGTGTGCCTTCGCCCTGATGATCATCTGGTGGGAGACGGCCCTCGCCCGCCACATCCCTCCCCACCTGCTCTCACGGGTCAGCGCCTATGACTGGATGGGCTCGCTGGCCCTCCTACCCCTCGGGTACGTGCTGGCGGGGCCCCTGTCGGAGGCGTTCGGCGCCCAGACGGTGCTGGGAGTCGGGAGCCTGCTGGGGTTGGTGGCCCTGGTGGGGGCGCTCCTCCCCCGCTCCACCCGGGAGCTCACCGAACGCCCGGCCACACCCGAGGAGCTCCGCGCCGAGCCACACCTCGCCCACCTGGCCGGGCGCCCCGAGACCTGGTCCGCGGCCCGCTAGGTGCCGTGGAATCAACCATCTAGCCCGGCGGGGCGGCCGGCCCCGTCTCTACGATCCTCGGCCAGAAACCGCCGGGCAAACCCGCAAACTGGGCCAGAATCGTGATTGCCGGACTGGCTGATGCCTGCTAGGCACCAGGGCACACGCGTGAGGGCATCCGAACACACACCCAAGCAGCCTCCGGGCTCCCCACCGGAGGGGGGCGAGCTGGTCGTCCGCGACCACCGCTTCTCCGCCGACGGGGAGGGCTGGGACGGACGCCTCGGCGACGGGCTCGGCGAGCCCGGGAGCGCGGAGCTGTTCGTGCGCATGGCCCGCCTGGAAGCGGTCATGGGAGCCACCCTCACGCTGCTCCGCCAGTGCATCCTCGAGGGCCGCACCCCCACCCGCGAGGAGCTCGCCTCCGAGCTCGCCTACGTGCTCGCCACCACCCGCGAGTCGGCGATGGCCGAACTCGACGAGGTGGCCCAGATGGTCGGGGTCTCCGGGATTAGTTGATAATCTCGATTGACTTACTGAGCTACGCCGGGTCGGTGAGCAGGCTGCCGACCTGGTCGTCGACGCAGATGACGCGGTTGGACTGCGCCTCGACGTGCACGACCCGGGGCGAGTAGCGCTCCAGCTCCTCGCGGTCGAAGTGGGCGTAGGAGATGATGATCACGCGGTCCCCACGCTGGACGAGACGGGCGGCGGCGCCGTTGAGGCAGATCACCCCGGAGCCCGCGGGCCCGGCCATCGTGTAGGTCTCGAGGCGGGCCCCGTTGTCGATGTCCACGACGTGGACCTGCTCGTGCTCGAGGATGTCGGCCGCCTCGAGCAGGTCGCGGTCGATCGTGACCGAGCCGACGTAGTGGAGGTCGCAGTCCGTGACCGTCGCACGGTGGATCTTCGACTTCAGCATCACCCGCTGCACGGGTCCCCACGTTAGCCAATCGGAGGTCCCGCGGCCGGGGGCGCAGGGACGGGGCCAGCGCCGCGGCTGCGCCCCGGGGAGGAGGGCTCAGCCGATCGGCTGCAGCGCTAAAGCGCGCGGGCGCCCCCGTTCGATACCAGGAGTGGACGCCCTGCGGGGCGAGGATTCTTCGTGGACGAGTGGTTCAACCTAAATGCTTCGATCCGCCGGGCCGTGGACCCGCTCGCGCTGATGCAACGCGTGGCCGACCAGGCCTTCGCCGCCCTCGAGGGTGCCGACGAGGTGCTCGTCGGGTTGCTCGTGGGGGACAACTCACTCGGGTACGTGTGCTCCGCCGGGCGCACCGCCGAGCGCGTCGGCCAGGCGATCCCGCTCGAGAACAGCCTCTCCGGGCAGGCCCTTCGTGAGGGCAGGACGCTGGTGGCGGGCGACACCGAGACCGACCCCCGGGCCGATCGCGAGGCGAGCCCCCAGCGGGGGATCCGTTCGATGGTGAGCGTCCCCCTCACGCGCGGGGACGGTGCCCTCGGGGTGCTCAGCGCGGGCTCACGGCGGCCCCACGCGTTCGAGCCGCGCGAGGTCGTGCTGCTCGCCGCGCTGGCGGAGTTCATCACCGCCGTCGTCGGTGCCGCGCGCGACTTCTCCCGCGTCACCTCCCGGCTCGCCGGCGAGGCGCGGGCCGAGGACCTGCGGGCGACGGACCCCGGCGGGCCCGACGAGGAGGAGCGGGACAGGCTCCCAGGCTCGGGGCTGTTCGCGCCGAGCGCCCCGGACTCCGACGACGACCGTGAGGAGGCCGCCCGGGCCTGGGTCGAGCAGATCGTCGCGACCCGGGACTTCTCGCTCGTGTTCCAGCCCATCTTCGACCTCGAGGACGGCTCGATGCTCGCGGCCGAGGCGCTGGTGCGCTTCTCGGCCTGGGGCTCGAAGACGCCCGCGGCCGTGATCGCCCTCGCCCACCGCGTGGGGCTCGGCGTGGAGCTCGAGGTGGCGATCGCGCAGGCCGCCCTCGCCCACCTCTCCGAGCTGCCCCCCGCCGCGCTGCTGTCGGTGAACGCCGGCTCGGCCGCGCTCGCCTCCGGTGGCATCACCGACGTGCTGCTCGATGCGCGGGCGGAGCGGGTGATCGTCGAGCTGACCGAGCAGATGCAGGTCGACGAGCACTCCCGGATCGCCCGCATGCAGCAGGACCTGCGCGCCGGTGGAGCGCGGCTCGCGATCGACGACGCCGGAGCCGGGTTCGCGAGCCTGATGCACATCCTCCGGGTCGCCCCCGACTTCATCAAGCTCGACGGCGAGCTGATCTCCTCGATCGAGGTGGACCCGGTGCGCCGCTCCCTCACCAGCTCGCTGATGCGCTTCGCCGCCGAAAGCGGTGCCGTCACGATCGCCGAGCGCATCGAGACGGCCGCCGAGCTGCACGCGCTGCGCGAGCTGGGAGTCCGCTACGGGCAGGGCTTCCACCTCGCCCGCCCGGTCCCCGCCAGCGAGCTCCCACGTGCGCTCGCGAGGGCCGCCCCCGGCCTGGCGGCCTGAGCCGCGCTAACCGGCCCCCGCCCGCTCGACCGCGAGCTTCCCCATCGCAGCCAGCAGACCCAGCCGGGCCACGTCCCCCGGACGCCCCACCTCGCCACCGTCGTTGCGGGCGATCGCGTCGGCGCTGACGATCAGCCGCTCCGGCCCGTCCCAGCCGGCAAACGGCTGCTCGGCGTACTCCGGTGAGGCGATCACCTCACGGGCTGCCTCCTCGGGCGAGCGCCCGGACGCCAGCCGGCCTCGCACGGCCGGCGTCACGAAGTCCCAGTAGGCAGCCATCGCAGCGACGCCCTCGAGGTCGCTCACCGGTCCATGCCCGGGGACGACGTGGACCGGGTCGAGCTCGGTGATCCGCGTCAGGGCCGCCTGCCAGCGCTCCACCGATCCGCTCCACATGATCGGGCACACCCCGACGAACATCACGTCGGCGGCGAACACGACCCGGGCGTCGGGGACGTGCACGATCGCGTCCCCGGGGGTGTGGGCGGGACCCACTTCGATCACGTGCACGGCCCGCCCGCCGACGTCGAGCTCGAGCGACCCCTGGAAGGTGTGGGTGGGGGGAGTGGCTTCCACCCCCTCGAAGTCGAACGGCGCCAGCAACGACGCGAACGCGCCGAGGCCGACCCCCTGCTCGACGCCCGGGAGGCCCGGCGGCGCGTGCTCGGCGACCCGGCCCACGACACCGGCGGCTTTCCCCAGCACCCGCACTCCCCGCGGATCCTCCGCGGCGACGTCCCGGGCGCAGGCCTCGGTCCCGATCAGCTCGGCCCCCGCCAGCAGCTGGTTGCCCCAGCAGTGGTCGCCGTCCCCGTGCGTGTTCACGACCCGCCGGATCGGAGCCTTGGCGGTCGCGTCGGCCATCCGGGCGAGCATCGTCCCGGTCAGCCGCAGGTCCCAGAGCGTGTCCACCAGCAGCGACTGGCCCTCGCCGCGAACCAGCCCCGCGTTCGACTCCCCGAGCCCTCCGTTGGGCTGGGTCCAGGCCCACACGCCCTCCCCCAGCTCCTGCAGGCCGGTCGGAAAGCGGGCGGGGTCCCCGTGAAGCGAGAGCGTGCTCATGGGCGCGGGCGAGCGGCCAAAGATAGCCGTGGCGGGCATCGACACGCGTCCCGGCTGCGTTTCCCCGATGCCCGCCGCCGGGTAGATGGTCCTCGTACCGTGTGCCGCGCCGCGAGAAGCTCGTCGGCACCCCGCGAGAGAGAGGAGCGACATGGCTAACCCGGTTACCCACTTCGAGATCCTGGGAACGGATGCGGGGGCGCTGCAGCGCTTCTACGCCGACGCGTTCGACTGGCAGATGCAGGACGTGATGGGAGGCTCCTACTTCATGATCGACCGCGGCAGCGAGGACGGCATCAACGGCGGCGTGGGTGCCGCTCCCGAGGGCGGCGGGCACGTCACCTTCTACGTCGAGGTCGCCGACCCGGCGGCCGCGCTGGAGAAGATCGCGGGGCTCGGCGGCCGCACCATCCAGCCCCCGATGGAGATCCCCAACGGCCCCACGATCGCGCTGTTCGCCGACCCGGAGGGGCACGTCGTCGGGCTGGTCAAGAGCCGCTGACTCACACGTGCTCGGCGAAGAACCCGAGCATCCGCTGCCAGCCGTCCTCGGCGGCCTGCTCTTCATAGCCCACCGACAGCGGCGAGGGCATGCGGGCCAGCCACCCCTGCCAGCCGTCCACCTCGGAGAAGAACGAGTGTCCGGCGCCCTCGTAGACCTTTACGTCTCCCGGCACCCCGAGCGCCCCGAGGTGATCCTCCAGGCGTGCGGCCACCTTTGCCCCGAACATCCTGTCGCGGGCACCGAACGAGGCCACCACCGGGCACAGGCCGTCGAGCGCGGAGCGCTCCTGCGGGACCTCCCCGTAGTTGACGGCGGCCGCCCGGAAGCCGGGCCGCGTGCCCGCAATCAGGGCGAAGCCCCCTCCCTGGCAGAAGCCGGCCACGGCGATCCGCCCGGCGTCCACCTCCGGGCGCCCGGCGAGCGCCTCACGGGCGGCGTGGATGTCGGCGATCTCGCGGGCGATGGAGCCGCGGAGCATGTCCACGATCACCCGCGAGAGGCACACCATCCGCCGCCCGTGGGAGTAGAGGCTCGGCGCCAGCGCCGCGTATCCGCCGGCCGCGAAGCGGGACGCGATGCGACGGATGTCGTCGTTCAGCCCGAAGGACTCGTGCAGCACCACCACGCCGGGGTGGGGACCCTCCCCCGCGGCCGGGAAGTACTCGGCGTGCAGCCGTCCTCCGTCGGACAGCGGGACCTCGAGTCGCTCGACGGGCGCCGGCACGGCCGCGGACGATAACCGCCGGCGGACCTCACCGGCGGCCTCCTGCTAGCCGAGCTCGCGCGGGACCAGGCTCAGCCGTGTGGGCTCGCCCCCGCGCAGCACCAGCACCTCGACGGGCACGTCGATCAGGTCGGCCACCATCAGCCGCTGGATGTCGTCCACGCCGCTCACGCGGGTGCCGGCCAGCTCGACGATCAGGTCCTCCGGCCGCAGCCCGGCGCGCTCGGCCGGGCTTCCGGCGGTCACCTCGATCACCTCCACCCCCTTCGCCTGGTCGCGCTCGCGGCGCGCCCTCGCCGGCAGCGGCCGGGGGCCGCCGGCCACGCCGAGGTAGGCCCGCCGCACGCGACCGTCGCGCATCAGGGCGGCGACCACCTTGCGGGTGGCGTCGTTGATGGGCACCGCCAGACCGAGCCCGACCCCGGCAACGGCGGTGTTGACCCCCACCACGCGCCCGAAGGAGTCCACCAGCGCCCCGCCGGAGTTGCCCGGGTTGAGCGCGGCGTCGGTCTGGATCACGTTGTCGATCGTGCGCACCGCGTTGCCCGAGCGGGCGGGCAGCGAGCGGCCGAGGGCCGACACCACGCCGGCCGTGACCGACCCGGCGAACCCCTGCGGGTTCCCGATCGCGACCACCAGCTGCCCGACCCGGAGGTGGGTGGCATCCCCGAGCGGCGCCGCCTGGAGCCCGTCGCCCTCGGCCCTCAGCACGGCCAGGTCCGAGAGCGGGTCCGAGCCCGCCACCCGGAAGGAGATCTCACGGCCGTCGATGAACGTCGCCCGGCCCTCCCGGTCCCGTCCGGCGACCACGTGTGCCGAGGTCAGCAGGAACCCGTCCGGGGTCAGCACGACCGCGCTTCCGGCCCCCACCGGCACCCTTCCCCGGCGCCCGGCCCGCAGCACGCGCAGGCTGGCGACGCTCCCCGAGAGCCTCTCCACGACCCCCGCGACCGTCCGCGAGTACGCGTCCAGCGCCTCGATCTCGGCCTCGGGCGGGACACCCGGGGACAGGTTCCCGGGACCCGCCTCGGGCGGGCCCGCGAGCTCCAACAGGGGAACTCCTATGACCGGCCCCGGTGCTGCGACTGCGACATCGCCCACACGATAGGAACCCGCCGCCGGCGGAGCCGCTGCCTCAGGCCGGGACCGGCGCCTCGCGGCGCTGCTCGAGCAGGCTGGTGGCGCAGTCCACGAGCGTGTCCGCCACGGGCCGCGGCTTCCATCCGAGTCGTTGTTCGGCCTTCTCGTGTGAGAACTGCAGCTGCTTGCCGAGGTCCCCGGTGAACGAGCGAAGGGACGGGTCGAAGCGCGCCGCCAGCCGCACGAAGGCATCCGGGAAGGTGCGCCGCGGCACCTTCTCGCCCTCCGCTCCCAGACGGTCGCGCAGGATCTCGGCCATGTCGGAGATCCACAGCGAGGGGCCGACCGCCAGGAAGCGCTCCCCCGCCGCCTGCGGTGCCGTCATCGCCAGCAGGTGCAGCTCGGCGACGTCGCGTACGTCCACCACGCTGAACGACAGCCGCGGCATCCCCGGCATCCCCTTCAGCAGCCGTTCCACCAGCTCCACCGAGGTGGACCGGTGGGGGCTCAGCAACGGCCCCAGGATCGCGCTCGGGTTGACCACCGCCAGGCGCTCGGTGGCATCCCGCTCGCGGGCGAGGTCCCAGGCGGCCCGCTCCGCGATCGTCTTCGAACGCGAGTAGGGGCTGAGGCCCGGAAGATCGGGGTCGGTCCAGTCCTGCTCGTCGATCGGCCGGTCCGGGGGTGGGCCGGGAAAGTTGCGCACGGCCGCCACCGAGGAGGTCACCACGACCCGCTCGGCGCCGGCCGCGAGGGCCGCCCGCAGCACCCGCAGGGTGCCCTCCCTGGCCGGGACGATCAGCTCGTTGGGGTCCTTCGGCTGGGAGGCGGGGAACGGGGAGGCGACGTGGAGCACGTAGTCGCAGCCGCGCACCGCGTCCTCCCACCCGTCGTCGGAGGCGAGGTCGGCCTCGACCACCGCCAGCCCCTCGCTGGAGCCGCTCCTGGACTCGATCGTCTCGCGCAGCTCCTGCCCGCGTGAGTCGTTGCGGACGCTGGCCCTTACCTGGTGGCCGCGCTCGAGGGCCTGCACCACGCACCAGCTGCCGAGATACCCCGAGGCGCCGGTGACGAGAACGGTGGGGGACGCCTGCTGATCGTTCATGTGCCTCTCCCGCTCCTTTGACGATCGTTGGCCGAAAGACGGCGTCCGAGTCTACGCACGCCGCCCGCAAGGGGTGGCGAAGGCGTCATCCTGCTGGGCGTGAGCAGCGAGGACCGGCAGCTCGGGTCGGTGGTCACGCGGCTGGGCACGACGATGATGCCCGCCGCCGCGCTGCTGGTGCTCGCCGGAGCACTCGACGGACCGGCGCGGACGGCCTGCTGGGTGGCGGCGCTGGCGGTCGACTACGGGGGACTGCTGATCCGCGGGGTCGAGGGCTGGCGGGTCACCCCCTCCCACTTCGCCGAGCGCCACGGCCTGGTGATCATCATCGCGCTCGGCGAGTCGCTGGCGTCGCTCGGGTTCGGTGCCGACAGGCTCACGCTGACCGCCGGCGTGGTCGCGGCCGCGCTGCTCGGCCTGCTCGTCGCGGTCTCGCTGTGGTGGGCGTACTTCGACGTGGTGGCGATCGTCGCCGAGCAACGCCTGCGCCGGGCGGACCCGGCCCGCCAGGCGGTGATCGCGCGCGACTCCTACACCTACCTGCACCTGCCGATGATGGCCGGCATCATCGTGTTCGCGATCGGCGTCAAGCGGACCCTGCTCGAACTGCACGCGCACCTGCAGATCGTGCCCGCGACCGCCCTGTGCGGGGGGATCGCCATGTACCTGTTCGCGCTCAGCGTCCTGAAGCGCCGCAACATCGGCACCTGGAACACGCAACGGCTGCTCGCCGCGGCCCTGCTGCTCGCGCTGATCCCGGTCGCGACCGCCGTCCCGGCGCTGCTCGCGCTGGCGCTGGTGACGGTGGTCAGCTGCGGGCTGATCGTGTTCGAGGTGAGGCGCTACGCCGAGACGCGCGCGCGCATCCGCCACCCGGACGCGAACTGAGTCGCTGCGGGGGTCCGCTTCGGACAGCCAGGGCATGCGCTTCAGGCCGCCGACGCCGACACGATGTCGGCCTCGTCGAGGTCGGCCTCCTGGGGCAGCGGCGAGGACGGCGGACGCAGGAAGGCCCGCGCCGCGAGGATCCCGCCGACCACGCACACGGCCGCCACGAAGTAGGCCAGGTGGTAGCCGCCGGTGAGCGCGCTCGCCACGCTGTGCCCCGAGTCCGTGAGGGCTTTCGTGTGGTCGGTGGCGATCGTGCCGAGGGTGGCGAGCCCGATCGCCCCGAACAGCTGCACCGACACGTTGATGATCCCCGACGCGAGCCCCGCGTCCTGCTTGGGCGCGTCGGACATCCCGATCGTCAGCAGCGGCAGGAACGAAGCGCCGGCGCCGAGCCCGAGCACCAGGAAGGCGAAGAACAGGCCGGGGAAGTAGCTGGCGTGGACACCCTGGGTGGCCAGCAGCACCAGCCCGGCGATGATCCCGCCGAGCCCGAACGTCAGCGTGCTGACCGCGCCGATCCGGTCGACCAGCCGGGCGGACACGCCGAGCGACATGACCGCGATCGCGAGCGTCAGCGGCATGAAGGCCAGGCCGGTCTCGATCGCGTCGTAGCCGAGCACGTGCTCGAGGTACAGGGCACCGAGGAAGAAGGCCGAGAACATCCCCGTCACCAGCAGCCCGCGCACCAGACTCGAGCCCATCAGCATGCGCAGCCTCAGCACCCGCAGGGGCATGATCGGGTTCGGGATCCTCGACTCCCACGACAGGAACCCGGCCAGCAGCGCCAGCGAGCCCCCGGCGGCGAGCAGGGTCCGCAGCGACAGCAGCCCGTAGTCGCTGGACTTCACGATCGCGAAGGCGCCGAGCATCGTCGCCAGGGTGATCAGGACCGAGCCGAGCCAGTCCACCCCGCCCCGCAGGCCGATCCCGGGGTTCTCCTCGATCAGCGCCAGCCCGGCGATGAACGCCACGATCCCGATCGGGACGTTGACGAAGAAGATCCAGTGCCAGTCGAGGCCCTGGGTCAGGGCACCGCCGGCCAGTAGCCCGATCGAGCCGCCCCCGGCCGACACGAACGCGTACAGGCCCATCGCTTTGGCCTGCTCCACACGCCCGGGGAACTCGGTCACGATGATCGCCAGGATCACGCTCGAGGCGATCGCCCCGCCGACACCCTGCACCAGCCGCGCCCCGATCAGCGCTCCCTGGCTCGGGGCCAGCCCGCAGGCGATCGAGGCCAGCGTGAAGCTCGCCAGGCCCACGAGGAAGACTTTCTTGCGCCCGACGAGGTCCCCCATCCTGCCGGCCAGCAGGAGCAGCCCGCCGAAGGTGATCAGGTAGCCGTTCACGACCCAGGTGAGGTTGCTCTGGGTGAAGTGCAGTTCGCGCTGGATCGAGGGCAGCGCGACGTTCACGATGGTCGCGTCGAGGACCATCATCAGCTGCCCGAGGCACAGCACCGCCAGGGCGATCCAACGACGGCGCTCGCGCTCGGAGCTGGTCGGAGGGGCGATCTCTGGCTTGGTGAGGGTGGCGGCGCTCATGCTGGTGCTCCTTCCGGGTTGCAAGGACTGACAACATAGCACGTATCATCCCTATTACAAGGATCATCCACGCAACACAATAATCAGGGATTTCTGGTAAAATGGGAACGCTTTGAAGAAGGATCCGGTCACCAACTCACCCGGCACGATGGTGCTGCTTACCCGCCTGGCCAAGCAGGTCTACCGGCGCAGCAGCGAGGATCTGCTCGGCATGCACCTCCGCCACCTGATGGCGCTCAGCTACGTCCGCGACCACGACGGGGGGCCCCAGCAGGAGCTCGCGGAGGCCCTGTGCATGGACGCCAACAACGTCGTACTGCTGCTCAACGAGCTCGAGGACCTCGGCTGGATCACCCGCCAGCGCGATCCCCAGGACCGGCGCCGGCACCTCGTCAA
>DATJOU010000335.1:0-4722 GCA_035506775.1 Solirubrobacteraceae bacterium
GTGCGACAACGGATCACGGTTGTGACACTCGGCGTCGGCGATCTCGCCCGGGCGCGTGGCTTCTACGAATCACTCGGCTGGCAAACGAACGCTGGCGAGCAGGACGACGTGGTCTTCTTCCAGGCGGGTGACGTGGTGGTCTCCCTCTGGGACCGGGCCAGGCTCGCACAGGACAGCTGTGTGACCGACGGTGGCGGGTGGGGAGGAGTGACGCTGGCGCTCAACGTCGAGACCCCGGCCGAGGTGGACGCGGTCATCTCCGACGCCAGGGCGGCGGGCGCGGTGATCGGGCGTGAGGGTGCCGAGACCTTCTGGGGCGGCTACAGCGGCGTGTTCGTGGACCCCGACGGGCACCCGTGGGAGGTGGCCCACAACCCCCACTGGTCGCTCGGCCCGGACGGCGAGGTGCGGCTCGGGGGCTGAGGCGGACCATCTAGCCCGCGCGGACCGTTGCCGGGGCCGACGCGCTCGGCGGCACGGCCCCGACGAGATCATCGCGGCCGACTATGTCTCACACGGGCCCCAGGCGCCCCCGGCGGAGGGTCCCGAAGGCGTGAAGGCGCGTGTCGCCGTCTACCAGCACTCACTCGACGGCCACTGGGACGCGCTGGGCCTGCTGCAGCAGGTGGAGGCGGTGCCCGCCCCGGCCTGAGCGCCCCCGCCGGCTGCCGGCCGGGCACCGCAGCGCACGGGCCGACCGCGTGACCGCCCTGTTTCGCGGCCCGTTCTTGGCCGCGTTTCGCGCAATGATCTTGGAAGAAATGGCGCAAACGGCTGCCGTCTGTCCGAGCTGCCAGGCCTCCAACCCGGAGGGGGCGGCGTTCTGCATGGCGTGCGGCACCGCGCTCACGGCCAGCTGTCCGTCCTGCGGCACGGCCGCGCCGGCCGGTGCCCGCTTCTGCATGTCCTGCGGAGCGGCGCTCGCCGGGGGCCCCGGGGTGACGGCCCCCCAGCCGTCCGCCACCAGCGAGGAGCGGCGCACGGTGACGGTCCTGTTCGCCGACCTGTCGGGCTACACCTCGGTCGCCGAGCGGCTCGACCACGAGACCGTGAAGATGCTGATCGAGCGCTGCCTGAACCGCTTCGCCGAGGAGGTCGAGCGCTTCGGGGGACGCGTGGACAAGTTCATCGGGGACAACGTGATGGCCGTCTTCGGGGCGCCGGTGGCCCACGAGGACGACCCCGAGCGGGCGGTGCGGGCGGCGTTCGGGATGCACGCCGCGATGGGTGAGCTGAACAGCGACATCTCGGCCCAGTTCGGCTTCGACCTGGCATTGCGCGTGGGCGTGAACACCGGCGAGGTGCTGGCCGGCCGAGTGGGGGACTCCTACACGGTGCTCGGGGACGCGGTCAACGTGGCCGCGCGGCTGCAGTCGGCGGCGCCGGTGGGGGGCACGCTGGTGGGCGAGCGCACCCACCGGCTGACCGCCAAGGCGATCGACTACCGGGAGCTGGAGCCGCTCGAGCTGAAGGGCAAGGCGGAGCGCGTGTCGGCCTGGGAGGCGGTCGGGATCGGAGCGGACGAGGGCGGCTCGGCACAGGCGCTGCGTTCCTCGGCACCGCTGATCGGACGCGACGAGGAGCTCGCCCGCCTGAGGGGACTGCTCGAGCGGGTGGGCAGGGAGCACGCCCCGCACCTGGTCACGATCGTGGGCCAGGCGGGGGTCGGAAAGTCGCGCCTGCTGGCGGAGCTCGAACGGACGCTGGGGGAGGGCGCAGCCGAGAGCCGGCTGCTGCGGGGACGCTGCCTGGCGTTCGGCCAGGGGGTCGTGTACTGGCCCCTGATCGAGATGGTCCGCAGCGAGTGCGGGATCTCCGAAGGGGACGACCCGGCGACGGTTCGTGAACGGCTCGACGAGCGGCTGCTGCCGCTGCTCAGCTCCCACGACGAGGCCGACCAGGCCGAGCGCCGGATCGCGCCGATCGCACGGCTGCTCGGCGCCGCGGGGTCCACCCAGGATCCGCTCGCCGACCAGCAGGGCCAGCAGGACGCCCGCGAGAGCTTCTTCGGAGCGGTGCGGGTGACGCTCGAGGCGCTTGCCTCTCAGGAGGCGCTCGTGCTCGCGTGGGAGGACATCCACTGGGCGGACGAGGGCACCCTCGACCTGATCGACTATCTGTCGCGGTGGTTGCGGGCACCGGTGCTGCAGGTGTGCCTGGCCCGCGACGAGCTGCTCGGGCGCCGCCCCGGCTGGAGCACGATGCGACGCACGGCCACGGTCACGTTCCTCGAACCGCTGGCCCCCCAGGACGCCCAGGAGCTGATCCGCCAGCTGCTGCGGGCCTCCGGTGCGATCAGCGAGCAGGAGAGCGCGCTCGCCGAGCGTTGCGGCGGCAACCCCCTGTTCGCCGAGGAGATGGTCCAGCGGATCGCCGAGGAGGGCACCGCCACCAACGTCGAGCTGCCCGACACCGTCCAGGGGCTGCTGGCGGCCCGCCTGGATGCGCTCGAGCCGTTCGAGCGCCAGCTCGTCTCGCACGCGGCGATCCTCGGGAGGACCTTCTGGGAGAGCGCCCTGGAGCCGGTGGCGAGCGCAGCCGGGGAGGAGCTGAGCGCCTCGCTGGCATCGCTTCGGGAGAAGGACATCCTGCTGCCGGGCGAGGGCCGCGACGCGGGCGGCGAGCGCGAGCTGGCGTTCAAGCACGTCCTGATCCGGGACGTCGCCTACGAGATGCTCCCGAAGGCGGTGCGGGCCCGCAAGCACGCGGAGGTGGGGGAGTTCATCCTTCAGCGGGTCGGAGGCCGCGGCGAGGGAACCGTGGCGCTGGTCGCCGAGCACTACGGTCGCGCGGCGTCGTTCGCCGCCGAGGCCCACCTGCCCGAGACCGAGACCGACGAGCTGCGGGGCCTCGCGCTGCGCTACCGCGAGGCCGCCGGGGACGCGGCCGCGTCGCTGTACTCCAACCGCGAAGCGCTGTTCCACTACGAGTCCGCCGCGGCGCTGCTCGATGGTGAGGTCGAGACCGCCCAGCGGATCGCCGAGAAGAGCGGGGACGTGGCCCTGCGGCTGGGTCGTGTGGACCCGGCGATCGAGCTGTGGGAGGGGTGCCTGGAGTACCACGCCGGCCGCGGGGAGCTGCAGCACGTGGCCGAGCTACACCGCAAGGTCGGTGCGGCCCTGGCACACAAGGGCGAGCGCAAGAGCGCCATCGAGCACCACCAGCAGGGCATCAATCTGATCAAGGACGAGGAGCCGTCGCTGACGCTCGTGCGGCTCTACGAGGAGGCCGCCTGGCTGTACATGCAGGTGGGGGACAACATGCTCGCCATCTATGCCTCCGAGAAGGCCCTGCGGCTGGCCGAGAGCCTAGGCGAGGCACGCGCGGCGAGCCGCGCCCACGGCATCTTCGGCCGCGTGTTCGGGCGCATCGGGGACGCCGCCAAGGCGCGCGAGAACCTCGAGCGGGCGGTCGAGCTGGCACGCCAGTCCGACGAGGAGGAGACGGTCCTGGCGCTGCTGGCGCTCGGGCACAACCTCGAGCACTCCGAGGGTGACTATGCCGGCGCCGGGGCCCGCTACCGGGAGGCGCTGACGCTCGCCGAACGGATCGACGAGCTCCCGGCCCAGATCGAGCTGCTCTCGGCGCTCGCCCAGCTGGCCTTCTACCGGGCCGACTGGGACGAGGTCCGCTCCGCCAGCGACGCCAGCGCCGAGCTGGCCGAACGGGAGGGACTGGTGGGGAAGCTGTGCCTCCCGAACATCATGCGCGGGCGCCTGAGCTGGCGTGAGGGTGACTGGGACGTCTCCGAGACGCTGCTGTCCTCCGCCCGCGAGCAGGCCGAGCGGATCGGGTGGTCGGAGGTCACCTTCAGCGCCCTGATGGCGCTGTCCGCCACCCAGCGGGACCGGGGTGAGCTCGACCGTGCACGGGGGACGCTCGGGGAAGCACTCGCCGTGTGCGAGCGGGCCGGGCTGGTGCCCCAGTCGGTGCAGGCCTACGCCGCGCGGGCGCTGATCGCGGTCCTCGCCGAGCAGCCCGAGGATGCGGCGGAGGCGGCCGGGGCGGCCGAGGAGGCGTCCAAGCGGGTCCACGACCCGGCGGGCGCGGCTGCGGCCCAGGAGGCGGTCGGGATGGTGGTCCCGATGCCCGAGGCGCTCGAGCGCCTGCAGGGCGCGCGGGGCGAGTGGATGCGGCTCGGCCGCCCCCTCGAGGTGGCCCGCTGCGAGCTGTTGATCGGGCGGCGCATGCGCGACGAGCGCAACGGGGGCGCCGCCACCGAGGCGCTCAGGGACGCAGCCGCGATGTACGACCGGTTGGGCGTCGTCCACCTCGCCGCCAGGGCGCGCGAGCTGGCAGCCTCCTGAGGTGTCGCGGGCCAACCTCGAGCTGCTGCTCGCCGGGTTCGACGCGTTCAACAGCGGGGACCTCGAGCGGATCCTCGGGTTCGTTGACCCGCAGTTCGAGGTCTCGGTCCCCCGCGAGCTGTCGGCCGAGCCCGACACCTACCGCGGCTACGAAGGCGTGCGCCGCTACTTCCAGACGTTCGCCGAGGCGATGGACGAGATCCGCTTCCACGCCGAGCGGGTGTGGGAGAGTGGTGAGGACCTCGTGGTCGAGCTGCACCTCAGCGCGATCGGCAGGCAGACCGGCATCCCGGTGCAGCAGACGGCATTCCTGGTGTGGACGATCCGCGATGGCAAGGCCCTGCGGGCGCGCGCCTACCCGGCCCTGGAGCCGGCCCTGGCAGGCGCCGGGCTACCCGAGGATCCCGGCCGGCCG
>DATJOU010000336.1:0-3526 GCA_035506775.1 Solirubrobacteraceae bacterium
GCTCCCTCCACTTGTTTCGGAGGATGCCTCCATTTTACCGCCAAAGGCCCGAATCGACAAGTTTGGATTGACATGAACCTCTCACCCTCCCCTCGCACCACATCCCCCATCCCCCGGCGCGGCGTCCAGCGTGCCGCACACGCGCTCGCCGGCGCCGGCGCGGACCGGCGGCGGCGACCGGCCGTGAGCGCCGACGCGGTCGTGTCCGCCTACGTCAACGAGATCGCCCGTCCGCAGCGCCGCCCCGCCGCGGCGGCGGCGGACCGGGCGGACGCCGAGCAGATCTCGGCGGCGTTCGCCGAGCCGGTCCTACCCGTCGAGGTCGGCGAGGAGGGGCCCGCGGACTGGACCTGGACGCGCCCCCGCCGGGCCCTCTGCGTAGCCTGAAAGAGCCGGGAGCACGGCGACCCCACGGAGGGGCGCGTCGATAGTGTCCCGCTCGGTGAGCAAGCGGGTCGTGATCCTCGGGGCCGGGTTCGGCGGGCTGGAGCTGGCCACGCGGCTGTCCGAGACGGTCGCAGACGAGGTCGCCGTGACGTTGATCGACCGGAACGACTCGTTCTTCTTCGGCTTCTCCAAGCTGGAGGTGATGCTGGGGCGCCAGACGGCCGAGCAGATCAAGCTCCCCTACCGCGAGTTCGTCAAGGACGGGGTCGAGTTCCGCCAGGAGACCGTGACGGGTGTCGATCCGGGGTCTCGCCGGGTGACGACGAACGCCGGCTCCTACGACGCCGACTACCTCGTGGTGGCACTCGGCGCCGACTACGACGTCGCCGCCACCCCGGGCTTCGAGCAGGACGGACACGAGTACTACTCGCTCACCGGAGCGGAGCGGCTCCGCGACGCGCTCACCGACTTCAAGGGGGGAAAGGTGCTGCTGTCGATTCTGGGGCAGCCGTTCAAGTGTCCTCCGGCACCGTTCGAGGGCCTGTTCATGCTCGACGAGCACTTCAAGCAGCAGGGGATCCGCGATTCGGTGCAGATGGCGACCACGTTCCCGATGGGGCGCCCGGTACCGGTGACGACCGAGGTGTCGCAGCTGTTCCGCGAAGGTCTTGCGGCGCGGGACATCGAGGAGCTCCCCGAGCAGGTGGTGACCGGCATCGACCCGGCGACCCACACCGCGCAGCTCGCGAGCGGCGGCACGGTGTCGTATGACCTGTTCGTCGGCGTCCCGCTCCACCGGGCACCGGCGATGCTCGAGAGCTCCGGGCTGGTGGAGAACAGGTGGGTGCCCGTCGACCAGTCCAACCTCAGAACCGCCTTCGCCGGGGTGTACGCGCTCGGCGACGTTTCCAGCGGTCCGCGCACGGTGGCGAAGGCCGGGATCTTCGCCGAGGCGGCCGCGCGCGTGGTGGCCGACGACATCGCCGCCGACATCACCGGCTCCGAGCCCCCGGCGCCGTACGAGGGCTCGGGCGTGTGCTACGCGGAGTTCGGGGGCGGGCTCGTGAGCAAGGTCGAGGTCAACTTCCTCCGTGGCGACGCCCCGGAGGCCCGCCGCCACGACCCCTCGCGGCAGTTCGCCGCCGAGAAGGACGAGTTCGGCGCGGTCCGCCGGACGCGCTGGTTCGGGCGCTCCTGAGGGCCCTCTCGACCGCCGGCTCGGGTGCGCCTCGCGCATGTCCGGGACGCGCGGGGGACGCAGCCGCTGGCACCGTCGCTGATCGCCGTCCTCGACAGCGGCCGGACATCGGCGCTGCCGCCGCTGCACGCGAGCGCGACGCGGTGATCGTCTGATCTGAAAAGTGGAGACGGCGGGAATCGAACCCGCGTCCGTGACCGCGTCAGAGTGGCTTCTACGAGCGTAGCCGGCGCTCTGATCTCACCCTCCGCTCGCCTCGCCGGCGGGGTTGCGAAGGGCCAGCCTCCTGAGATGTCCCCCCATTGGCGGAGGCGGACCGCCGGGGGTCAGCCTGCTTTCTGATCCCGGATTTCCCCACCGCAGGCGAGTGGGGGCCGAGACCTCACGGCTTAGCTATTGACTAAGCGGCGAGGGCGTACTCGTGAGAGTCCGCACTTATGTTTTCCCGGGTGTTTTACGAGGCCTCCCGGGACCTCGACTCGCGACCACCCTCACGGAACCAGCCACGTCGAAGCCTGTCGTCCCCAAGGGTGTATGTCTGCTCAGAGTCTAGCTCCGGCCCGAGGGCGCGCCCGACGCTGCGGGCTGCGACGGCCGGCCACAGACAAAAAGAGACGCGGCCCCGAACTCGTTTGAGGACCCCGTCCTCCGAGCCGTTAAGCCCTTCGGCGCTGGGGTGGCGCGGCCTTACACCTCTGGCCTCGCGCTTTTCAAGTCCGGTTCCGCGTCTGGAAGGCAACTTAGAGATGGGCACCGGCACGGTCAAGAGGACCGGCCACGTCCTCCCCGCACCCTCCGCGGAAAAGCGCCTGCGGCGACCCGCGTGAGGGCTCCGAGGGGCGTCGAGCGGGTCCCGGCGAAATCGCCGGTGCCGTTGAGGGAACCGTTAGAGAGCCTGCGAAAATAGTCCGGATGGATAACCAGGACATCGCGATCCCGACGATCCCCGGGGTGCCCACGGTGCAGGTGCCGGTGGGAACGCCCCCGGAGCCCGCGACCGCGCCACCGCTGCAGCGCGCCGCTGCGGTGCTGCCGGCGGCGATCCCGCAGCCGGGCAGCGAGCGTCCCCAGGACGCCTTCGGGGCGCCCCGGAGAGAACCCGCGAAGGGCATCCGCAAGCGTCTCAGCAGCGCGGCCGCGGCGATCGCGGCCGCGGTGGCCAAGTTCTTCGCCGCGATCAAGAGCGTGATCCTGCTGCTGCCGAAAGCCAAGCTGCTGACCACATCCGGCACCGCGCTGGTGTCGGTCGCCGCCTACTCCCTGTTCTGGGGCTGGACCTTCGCGGCGGGCTTCGTGCTGCTGATCTTCGTGCACGAGATGGGCCACGTGGTGCAGCTGCGTCGCGAGGGGATCAAGGCCACCGCGCCGATGTTCATCCCCTTCATGGGCGCCGTCATCAGCGCCCGCTCGCTCGGCGAGAACGCGCTCGCCGAGGCCCGCGTGGGGCTGGCCGGGCCGATCCTGGGAACGATCGGCGCGGCTGCCTGCCTGGCGATCGGCGAGGCCACCAACAGCGACCTGCTCCGAGCCCTCGCCTACGTGGGCTTCTTCCTGAACCTGTTCAACCTGCTCCCGGTGGTGCCCCTCGACGGGGGGCGGGCGATGGCGGCGATGTCGCCGTGGATGTGGTTCCTTGGCTTCGGCGTGCTGGTGGCCCTGCTGCTGGTGGCCTACAACCCGATCCTGCTGATCATCGTCGCGTTCGCCGGCATGGAGACCTACCGACGCTGGAAGCTGCGCAAAACCGGCTCGCTGCAGCAGGCCGCCTACTATCGCGTGGCGCCCCGCCACCGCCTGATCGTGGCCGCCGTGTACATCGGCCTGATCGCGCTGCTGGCCTTCGGGATGCACGAGGCCCACATCCTCTCGACGGGGACCCACAGCTTCCGCTCTATCTAGCGGCTGGCTTCCCGGATCCCGCGTTCGATCTCGCGCTTGGTC
>DATJOU010000337.1:0-8034 GCA_035506775.1 Solirubrobacteraceae bacterium
GAGCTGGCCCAGGAAGTGGTCGAGGCCACCTCCGGGGGCGGCGCGGTGGTCGTCAGGATGAGCGGCGACCTGCAGGTCCGGGAGGTGCGGATCGACCCGGACGCGCTCGACCCGGAGGACGCGGAGATCCTCGGCGAGATGGTGCTGACGGCGATGAACGACGCCCTGCGCAAGGCCCAGGAGCTGGCCGAGCGCAAGATGGGCGGTGCCACCGCGGGGCTCGACCTGGGCGCCCTCGGCGGGCTGGGCTTGCCGGGTCTGTGAGCGACGCCTCCTACGCGCCGCCCGTCCGGCGGCTGATGACGGAGCTGGCCAAGCTCCCGGGGGTCGGGCACCGGACCGCCCAGCGGCTGGCGTTCCACATCCTGCGGGCGCCCCCCGAGGAGGCCGCCGGCCTGGCCGAGGCGATCGTCGAGGTCAAGCAGCGGATCACCCTCTGCGAGCTGTGCTTCAACCTCACCGACGAGACCCGCTGCCGGATCTGCTCCGACGCCCGCCGCGACCAGGCGCTGATCTGCGTCGTGGAGGAGCCCAGCGACGTGATCCCGATGGAGCGCACCCACGAGTACCACGGCGTCTACCACGTGCTCGGGGGCGCCCTGTCGCCGATCGACGGGGTTGATCCCGAGGACCTGAAGATCGCCGAGCTGCTCGACCGCGTCGCCGGGCCCACCGCCGGGGATGTGCCGGTTCGGGAAGTGGTGCTCGCCACCAACCCCACCACCACCGGCGAGGCGACGGCGCTCTACATCGCCGAGGAGCTGCGCTCCCGCGCCCCCCAGGTGACCGTCACCCGCCTGGCGAGCGGGCTGCCGGTCGGCTCGGACCTCGAGTACGCCGACGAGGTCACGCTCGGCAAGGCGTTCGCCGGCCGGAGGGAGCTGTGAGCGAGCCGTTGGTGGTGATGAAGTTCGGCGGCACCTCGGTCGCCGACGCCGAGCGGATCAAGCGGGCGGCCCGCCGCATCGTGGCCACCCGCGAACGCGGGCATCCGGTGGTCGCGGTCCTGTCCGCCCGCGGCAAGACCACCGACGAGCTGATCGCGATGGCCGAGGAGGTCTCCGAGGTCCCCGACCCCCGTGAGATGGACATGCTGCTCTCCACGGGCGAGCGCATCTCCTGCGCCCTGTGCGCGATGGCGATCCACGACCTCGGGCACCTGGCGATCTCGCTGACCGGGTCCCAGGCCGGGATCGTGACGGACGAGTCCCACACCAAGGCGATGATCCTCGACGTCCGCGCGGACCGCATCAAAGCCGCCCTCGAAGCGGACAACATCGTGCTCGTGGCCGGCTTCCAGGGGGTCTCGGCCAACGCCCAGAACGTCACCACCCTCGGACGCGGCGGGTCGGACACCAGCGCCGTGGCGCTGGCGGCCGCGCTGCGCGCGGACGTGTGCGAAATCTACACCGACGTCGCGGGCGTGTTCTCGGCCGACCCCCGGATCGTCCCCGAGGCCCGCAAGCTGTCCCAGGTGTCCTTCGAGGAGATGCTCGAGATGGCGGCCTCCGGGGCCGGGGTGTTGCAGCTGCGCTCGGTGGAGTACGCCCGCAACCACGGGGTCCGCATCCACTGCCGCTCCTCGTTCGACGAACAGCCCGGTACCTTTGTGGTCGCCGAAGGAGAAGCCATGGAGCAACCCCTCATCACCGCCGTCACCCACTCCACCAGCGAGGCCCGCGTGACCCTCACGGGGGTCCCCGACACCCCCGGGGCGGCGGCCCGCATCTTCGACGCGCTGGCCGGCGCGAACGTGAACGTGGACATGATCGTCCAGAACGAGCCCGTGTCGGCGGGGGGCCTGGCCGAGATCTCGTTCACCGTCCCCAAGGAGGACGTGCGCACCGCCGGGGCCGCCCTGGAGCCGCTGACGGGAGAGGCCTTCGACGAGCTCAGAACGTACGAGGAGATGGGCAAGGTCTCGATCGTGGGCGCCGGGATGCGCTCCCACCCCGGGGTGGCGGCGAAGGTGTTCAGCGTGCTCGCCGAAGAGGGGGTGAACATCGACATGATCTCGACCTCCCCGATCAAGATCTCCTGCGTGATCGACCGCGACCGGGTCGAGCGCGCGGTCAGCGCCCTGCACAGCGCCTTCGAGCTCTCCGGTGAGGGGACCGTCGGCGTCGAGCAGCCGTTCGGCTAGTACGCCGGCGGGCGGGCGCGAGCCCTCACGAGCCGACGATCGCCTGCACGCAGCGCTCGGCCGCGTGGCCGTCGCCGTACAGCTGCGGGCGCTCGCCCGGGGGGTCGCGTTCCAGGGCCGCCAGCGCGGCCTCGGCGTCGAGGTCCACGAGCGTGTTCCAGCCCGTGGCGACGGTCTCGACCCACTCCGTGTTGGCCCGCAGCGTCACGCACGGGACGCCCGCCAGGTAGGCCTCCTTCTGGACTCCCCCGGAATCGGTGAGCATGGCTCGGGCGTGGGTCAGCAGGGCGGCGAACTCGAGGTAGCCGAGCGGCTCGGTGAGCGTCAGGCCGTCGTGCTCGAGCAGCCGCTCCATCAGGCCGCTCGTGCGCAGCCGCTCGCGGGTGCGGGGGTGGACCGGGAACAGCACCGGCTCGGGCACCGCCAGGACCAGCTCGACGAGCTTCTGCAGCCGCTCGGGCGGGTCGACGTTGCCGGCTCGGTGGGCGGTCAGCAGCACGTACCCTCCCGGCTGCAGGCCGTGGGCCGAAACCGCCGCGGTGTCCTGCCGGGCGCGCTCCTGCCAGCGCAGCGACACGTCCACCATCACGTCCCCGACGACCTCGGTGCGCCCGACCACCGACTCGGCCCGCAGGTTCTCCACGGCGGCCTCGCTCGGGCACAGCAGCAGGTCCGCGAGGTGGTCGCAGAGCACGCGGTTGATCTCCTCCGGCATCGAGCGGTCATATGAGCGCATGCCGGCCTCGACGTGGACCACCTGCAGCTGTGCCTGGGCGCCGGCGATCGCCCCCGCGAGCGTCGAGTTGGTGTCCCCGTACACGAGCACGGCGTCGGGGCGCTCCTGCTCCAGCAGCGGCTCCAGCGCGCTCAACCTCCGCGCCAGCTGGGAGGTGTTGCTGCCCCCCGAGATCTCCAGCTGCCGGTCGGGGCGAGCCAGGCCCAGCTCGCGGAAGAAGGTCCCCGAGAGGGCGTCCTCGTAGTGCTGGCCGGTGTGGACGAGCAGCTCCTGCGCACGGGACCGCAGCGGCCCCGATACGGCCGCCGCCTTGATGAACTGCGGTCGGTTTCCGACGACGGTGAGGACGCGCACCGCGGCAGCCTAGGTTCGGCCGGGGGGCATGGGGGGAGGGGCTTCGATCAGGCGGCCGCGGCGACGACCGCGGTGGACCAGTCGATCACGGAGCTCGGGCGCACGACGTGGCGGCTGAGCCCCAGATCGGCCGGCTCGAGCCCGAGCGCCAGGCCCACGAGCTGGGGAAGGTGCAGGACCGGCATCTGCAGCTCCCGTCCCACCGTCCGTTCAGCCAGCGGCTGCTGCAGGTCGAGGTTCAGGTGGCACAGCGGGCAGGGGGTCACCAGGCAGTCGGCGTCGGCGTCGACCGCGTCCCCGAGGTGGCGTCCGGCCTGTTTGAGCGAGGCGTCCTTGTTCATGGTGATGATCGGAAAGCCGCAGCACTTGCGCATCCCCGCGTATTTGATGACGGTCCCCCCGAGGGCCTCGATCAGCATCTCCAGGTAGTGGTCGCGGGGGTGCTCGTCGTCGATCCCGAGCCGGTTGCGGGGCCGCACGATGTAACACCCGTAGAAGGGACCCACCTTGAGGTTCGTGAGCGGCCGCCTGACGCGCTGGCGCAGGTTCTCGAGGCCGATCTCCTCCACCAGCAGCCAGAGGAAGTTCTTGTTCGTCAGCCCCTGCTCGTAGCTGAGCCCCTCGCCGGCGAGGTTGGCGTTCACCTGCGAGCGGTATTCGGCGTTCGCGTCGAGCCGTTCCTGGCACTCGCTCTGCGCCCCCTGGCAGGTAGAGCAGATGTTCATCATCATCTGCGCGCCGTCGACCTGCTGGGCCAGGGCAAAGGTGCGGGCGTTGAGCGTGTCGGCGAGCTCCTGGTTGTGCTCGGCGATCACACCCGCCCCGCAGCAGGAGGCGCGGTCCAGCTCGACCAGCTCGATGTCCAGCAGCGGGGCGACCTTGGCCATCGAGCCGTGCAGCTCGGGGGTGAAGCCGCGGCTCACGCAGCCGGGCCAGTAGGCGACCTTCATCGGCTCTCCTCCGCGTCGGCCTCGGCGGCGGCCTCTTCTTCGGCCGGCGTCTCGGCGGCTTCGGTGGCGACCCCCACCGGCGTGGGCTCTTCGTCCTCGCCCACGATGTAGAGGTTCAGTTCGACGCGCTCCTCGCGTCCCTCGACGGTGTCGTAGATCGAGCGGACCTGCTTGCGGTCGGCTGCCGGCAGGCGCTCGGGTTTCAGCGCCTTGCCGGGGGTGACCTTGCGCCGCAGCAGCGCCTTCACGATCGCGGGCAGCGAGCTGAGCAGCTCTTTGCCGGCCGCCGGGGCAAATTTGCCGAACCAGGAGTTGCCGCCGTAGGAGCGGGGCAGCAGCTCCGCCTCCCACAGCAGCCCGTTGTCGCGCACGAGCGAGGAGAACGCTTCCTCGTGACGCTTGCCGTTGTTCGGGTCCTTGATGTGGAAGTCGGCCGTGGCGATGCGGCGCAGGCGCATGATCTGGCCCATCGGGTTGACGTCCTTGGGGCACGCCTGGACGCACTTGAAGCAGTGGGTGCAGTCGTAGATGCCCTCGGGGTCGTGGGCGAGGTCGTTGAGGCGCTCCCGGTGCTGGTCGTCGCGGGGGTCGCCGACGAAGCGGTAGGCCTTGGCGAGGGCGGCCGGGCCGATGAAGCCCGGTTCCACCTCCATCGACAGGCAGTCCGACACGCAGGCCCCACACTGGATGCAGGCCATCGTCTGGGTCACGTCCACCATCGCCTCGCGTGGCACCAGGTACTCGCGCTCGGGGACGGGCTGCTTGGGCAGCAGCCAGGGGGTGACGCGGCGGATCTTCTTCCAGTGGACCGCGTCCATGTCGACGATCAGGTCCTTCAGCACGGGCATGTTGCCCATCGGTTCGACCTCGATCACCCCACCTTTGGCCGCGCTCTTGGCGGCGTCGAGGTGGGTGTGGCAGGCGAGCGCCGGTTCACCGTTGATGCGCACCCCGCAGGAGCCGCAGATCGCCTGGCGGCAGGAGCAGCGGATCCCGATCGACCCGTCGAAGCGGTCGCGTGCCTGCAGGATCGCCTCGAGCACCGAGCGGTGGGGCTCGAGCTCGACCGTGTGCTCGTCCCAGTAGGGCGCGTCGCCGGAGGCGGGGTCGTAGCGGCGCAGGCGTAGCGTGAAGGGCTCGGGGGGACGCTCGTGGGTCTCGGCCATCAGCGCTGCTCCCCGCTCGTGCACGAGCGCCCGTGCGTGTGCCGTGCTTGCTCGAACATCAGTATTTGCGCTCCTCTGGTTGCCATTGGGTGATCGTGACGGGCGAGTAGCTGATCTCGGGCTTGCCGTCGCTCAGCGTGATGTCGATGTGCTTGAGCCAGTGCTCGTCGTCGCGCTCGGGGAAGTCGGTCCTGAACTGGGCCCCACGTGACTCCTTGCGCTCGATCGCCGCCACCACCGTGGTTTCGGCGCAGTCGATCATGAAGCCGAGCTCCATCGCCCCCAGCACGTCCTGGTTGAAGACGGTGCCGCGGTCGTCGATCCAGGCCTTGTCGGCCTCCCCGCGCAGCCGCTGGACGGTCTCGAGCGCCGTCTGCAGGCCCGCTTCGTCGCGGAACACGGCCGCCTTGCTGTTCATCACCTCGCCGAGCTCGTTCTTGATCTCCGACACCCGCCGCCCCTCGCGGGGACGGGCGATGATCTCGGCGATCCGGTCGGAGTCCTCGCGCAGCTGCACCCTCCCGTCGGGGGAGGGCATGCCCATGCGGGCGGCGCGGTCGGCGGCGTGTTCGCCGGCGCGGCGGCCGAAGATGAGCGTGTCCAGGAGCGAGTTGGCCCCCAGGCGGTTGCCGCCGTGGACCGACACGCAGGCGACCTCCCCGGCGGCGTACAGGCCCTCGATCGGGGTGCGTCCGTCGACGTCGGTCTTGACGCCGCCCATGATGTAGTGCTGGCCGGGGCGGATCATGATCGGTTCACGGGTGATGTCCACACCGGCGAAGTCGCGGCCGAGGTTGACGATCTCGCGCAGCGCCTCGAGCGTACGCCGGCGCGGCACGACCGTCACGTCGAGGTAGATGCCGGCCCCGTCGGGGCCCACGCCGCGTCCCTCGTTGATCTCGATCTGCTCGGCCCGTGAGACGACGTCGCGGGAGGCCAGCTCCATCTTGTTGGGGGCCGATTTCTCCATGAAGCGTTCGCCCTGGGCGTTGAGCAGGTGGGCCCCCTCGCCGCGGGCGCCCTCGGTGATCAGGATGCCCGTCTCGACGAGGCAGGTCGGGTGGTACTGGACCATCTCCATGTCCATCAACGGGGCCCCGACGCGGTAGGCGAGCGCGATCCCGTCGCCGGTCACGATCAGGCCGTTGGTGGTCGGCTTGTAGGCCTGCCCGGCGCCCCCGCAGGCGAGGATCACGTTCTTGGCCGTGAAGGCTTCCATGTGCCCGCTGCGGATCTCGCGGGCGATCACCCCGCAGCACCTTCCCTCGTCGTCCAGCAGCAGCGAGGTGGTGAACCACTCCTCGTAGCGCTCGACCGTCTCGTGGTGCTTCATCAGCTGCTCGTAGAGCACGTGCAGCAGCGCCTGGCCGGTTATGTCGGCGACGTAGGCGGTCCGCTTCAGCGACGCCCCCCCGAAGGCGCGCAGGTCGAGTTCGCCCTCGTCGTTGCGGTGGAAGGTGACGCCGATGTGCTCGAGGTGCATGACCTCGGCCGGGGCTTCCGAGCACATGACTTCGATCGCGTCCTGGTCGCCGAGGAAGTCCGAGCCCTTGACCGTGTCGTAGGCGTGCGAGCGCCAGTCGTCGTCGACGCTGATGGCCGCGTTGATGCCACCGGCGGCGGCCACCGAGTGCGAGCGCACCGGATGGACCTTGCTCATGATGGCCACACTGGCCCCGCGTTGGGCGGCTGCCAGGGCGGCGCGCTGGCCGGCCAGGCCCGCACCGATGATCAGCACATCGTGCGAGGGCACCGCCCGAGGTCTCTCCAGTGGTCGTTCCAGGCCATTGCGGCGGAGAGTCTATTACGAGCCGTCTGCCCCGCCGCCGCCCCGCGGCGCGCGGTGGTCAGCCGGCGGGATGGGCCGGACGCAGCGCCTGGCGGACGTGGGCGAGCGTGACCACGCCCTGCAGCACGCCGTCGCTGTCCACCGCCACCATCGCCCCGAGCTGTCCCATGCCGTCGGCTCCGAGCAGCGATTCGAGTGGCGCCTGGGGCCCGATCTGGACCGGCATGTCGGCCTCCAGCACGTCCGCCACGGGCAGCGCCGGTCGCCCGGCCTCGATCTCCGCGGCAACCCGCTGCTCGCGCACCACGCCGAGGAAGTGGCGGCCGGCATCCACGACGGCGAACCACGGCCAGCGGTAGCGCAGGAAGAACTGCTCCTGGGCGTCAAGCAGCGTCGCCTGGGCGGGGATCGTGACGGGCTCACGGTCCATGATGTCGCTCACCGTCACGTGCTCGATCCGCCTGGCGAGCTCTCCCTGGACCACCGCCTGGGCGGCCGCCTGGTGCAGGAAGAAGGCCAGCACCAGGGTCAGCACGCCGAGGAACGCGCCTTCCGGGGAGAACAGCCCCACCAGCCCCACGAGCCCGAGCAGCAGCGCGAAGACCTGCCCCGCGCGGCCGGTGATCAGGGTGGCCCGGTTGCGGTCCCCGGTGCGCCACCAGATGACCGCCCGCGCGATCCGTCCGCCGTCCAGGGGGAAGGCGGGGATGATGTTGAACAGCAGCAGGGCGCCGTTGATGAAGGCCAGCCAGCCGACCAGCACGAGCGCCGGAGAGGTGCCCGCACCCTTCTTGATCAGGGCGGCGTCGCTGAAGCTGGAGCCGCTCGACACCAGCACCCCCACCGCCAGGAAGAGGGCGAAGAGGATCAGCGTCACGAGCGGGCCCGCGGTGGCC
>DATJOU010000338.1:0-4745 GCA_035506775.1 Solirubrobacteraceae bacterium
GAGGTTCACCAGTTCAGCGGTCAGCTGTTCGGTGGTGATGACACCCTTCTTCGCTTTCGCGGTGTTGCATTCGGTCGGGATTTTCGCCACGACCGCACTGCACTTCTTGTATTCGGTTTTCCACGTGGTCGTTTTCGGACCAGTGGTCGTGCCGGTTACCTTTTCCTGCTGGCAGGTCGTGGTGCCTTCGATGGTGGCCGGTTCAGTCGGGCCGCCTTTTTTTTCACCGAAGACGTTCACGATGTTGTTGTGCGGCGCGCCTTCGTTCTTGGCCTTGAAGCCCATCTTCTTGGCTTTCGACCATTCCTCACGTTCGTATTTGCCTTCGCCTTTGGGTTCAGCGGCGCTGCAAGCCTTGTCGCTGTATTTACCCGTGTAGACTTTGCCGTTCTTGGCTGCCTTGCCGCAGATCTGGAATTCCGGATCCACTGCGAAGGCGGCCGACGCGATGACAGCGCTGAGCGCAAACACCGCGACCAGGCACAGCCCGAGCACGTTAATGCGTTTCATCTTTCCGTTGCTCCTTTTCCCTCTGGATTAGTTCGACCGACCCCGAACTTCCCTCTCCGGGACGCAATCCGCCCCTTGCCCCTCGCTCGGGACGGACAAGCCCCGAAGCCAGTCGTTGCCTTAGCGCTTAGTCCTCAGCGCATCGGTCCGATTCCGTCATGACCTTGCCAGAAAACGGCTCCGGCGTCAAGATCGAGCCCGTTCGGCACCGGTGCCATGAAGCGCACCGGCATGCACTGCGCAACGCGCAGGCCAACCCTCCCCGACTCGACCCCCGACATCATGTCGCCCGGAACGTAGCACAGCGACAGAACGCTGGTCAACACTTCCAATCCCGCATCAACACGCGGAGAAACTGGCCACCCGGCCAGTTCCGCCCGATGGCGGCGAACGTCGGGCCCGAAGGTAAGCGGGCCCCGCCGGCTGCCCCTCAGCTGACGCTCAAGCTCGAGTTGAGCCTCAGCGCCAGCGCTCGAGCAGATCCTGCTCGCCGACCTCGCGCACGACCCGCGCGGGAACCCCCATCGCCACGGCCCGCGGTGGGACGTCGCGGGTCAGCAGCGCGCCCGCGGCCACGAACGCCTCCTCCCCCACCTCCACGCCGGGGGTCAGCACGGCGCTGCCCCCGACCCGGCAGGCACGGCGCAGCAGCGCCCCCCGCAGCGCGTAGCTGTCGTCGTGGCGGCTCATGGTGTCGTCGTTGGTGGTGCTGACCCCCGGCCCCACGAACACGTCGTCCTCGACGACCGTGAAGGCGGTCAGGTACACGTTGCTCTGGACCCGCACCCGGGCCCCCACGACGACGTCGTTGTCCACCGAGCTCCCGCGTCCGATCACGCTCCCGGGGCCGATCGCGGTGCGCTCGCGCACGAAGCTCTGGTCGCCGATGATCGCGCCCTCTCCCACCTGCGTGCCGGCGAACACGACCGCGGCGGTGCCGATGCTGACCCCGGCCGCCAGCTCCAGATCCCCGACCTCCCCGCGGGCCGAGGAGTGGCGGGCCAGACGGGGGCGCTTGCCGAGCACGGCATGGTCGGCGATCGCGCACCCGTCGCCGATCACGGTCCCGTCGTGGACCACGACGTAGGCGCCGAAGCTCACGTCCTGGCCGACCCTCACCCCCTCGCCGAGCAGCGGCCCCGGGCCCGGCAGGTGGCCGCTCACAGGCGCACGGTCCGGGGCGCGGCCGTGCCGCGTGTGACCCCGCGCAGGTCCACGGTCAGGCGCGCGCGGGTGGCGACCAGCTCGTGGTCCACCTGCGGGTGCGCGGTCACGATCAGCGCCAGGTCGGCGTCTGCGAGCGCCTGCTCGAGCGGCACGCTCGCCAGCCCCAGCTCGCCCAGCTCGGGGACGTGGGGGTCGTGGTAGGAGACCTCGGCCCCGAGCCCCCGCAGCAGCGAGATGATCTTCAGCGCCGGCGACTCGCGCACGTCGCCCACCCCCGGCTTGTAGGAGACGCCTAGCACCACCACCCGCGCCCCTTTGACCGGCATGCCCGCTTCGTTGAGCGCCCGCTGGGCCTTGGCCACGCAGTAGTAGGGCATCTGCTGGTTGATCTTCCCGGCCAGCTCGATGAACTCGGTGGACATGTCGAACTCACGCGCGCGCCAGGACAGGTAGAAGGGGTCCACCGGCAGGCAGTGCCCCCCCATGCCCGGCCCGGGCTCGAAGCGCATGAACCCGTACGGCTTGCTGGAGGCGGCGTCCACCACCTCCCAGATGTCGATGCCCATGCGGTCGGCGAGCATCGCCAGCTCGTTGACGAGCGCGATGTTGACCGAGCGGAAGATGTTCTCCAGCAGCTTGGTGAGCTCGGCGGCCTCGGTCGAGGACACCATGCGCACGTCGTCGCACACGATCTCGTACAGCTCCCGCGCGCGCTCGGCGCACGCCGGCGTGAGCCCGCCGAGCACCTTCGGCGTGTTGCGCAGCGTGTAGTCCTCGCGCCCGGGGTCGACCCGCTCGGGCGAGAACGCCAGGTGGAAGTCGCGCCCCACCGCCAGCCCCGACTCCTCCAGCAGCGGTGCGATCCGCTCGCGCGTGGTGCCCGGGTACGTCGTGGACTCGATCACCACCAGCTGCCCGGCCTGGAGCACCTCCCCGAGCGCCCTGGTGGCCTCCGTCAGCGGCCCGAGGTCGGGCTCGCGGTTGGCGGTCAGCGGCGTCGGCACGCACATCAGCACCGCGTCGGCCTTGGCGAGCTCGGCGTAGCGGGTGGTGGGGTGCAGCCGGCCGGCGACGGCCTGCAGCTCCTCGTCGGGGACGTCCTCGATGTAGGAGTGCCCCTCCTCGAGCGCGGTGATCTTGCGGGAGTCCACGTCGAGGGCGATCACCTCGCAGCCCTCACGCGCGAAGGCCACCGACAGTGGCAGGCCCACGTAGCCCAGGCCGATGACGCCGACGCGCCTCACGGGCAGCAGTGTAGGCCCCGCCGGCGACGTCCCCCGGGCGCCGGATTACGTGCGCAGCCGATCCACGTCGGCGCTCACCATCCGCTCCACGAGCGCGTCGAAATCGACCCGCGGGCGCCATCCGAGGCGCTCGCGGGCCTTCGTCGGGTCGCCCACGCTGGGGGTCGGCTCCGGGGGGCGCTTCAGGCCCTCGTCCACGCGCACGTACCGCTCCGCCTCCAGGCCCACGCAGGCGAAGGCGCGCTCGGCGAACTCGGCGACCGTGTGCCCGGCCCCGCTGGCGAGCACATAGTCGCCCCCCCGCTCCTGCTGGAGCATCAGCCACGCCCCCTCCATCACGTCCCCCGCGAACGACCAGTCGCGCACCGCGTCCAGCGAGCCGAGCTGCAGCTCCTGCTGGAGCCCCAGCGAGATCGCCGCCGCCGCACGGCTGATCCTGCGCGTGACGAACTGCTCGGGCCGGCGCTCGGACTCGTGGTTGTAGAGGATCCCGGAGCTGGCGTGCAGGCCCCGCTGCTCGCGCAGCACCCCGACCAGCTCGTGCGCCGCCAGCTTGGCGACCGCGTACGGGCTCTGGGGCCGGCAGGGGGTCGTCTCGCTCTGGGGGCTCTCGGGGGCCGCGCCGAAGATCATCGCCGAGGCGGGGTGAAAGACGCGGATCGCACGGTCGCTCGCCGCCACCGCTTCGAGCACCACCGCGCACGCGCCGGCGATCGCCGCGAACGTCTCGGCGGGACGCTCCCAGGAGTCCGGCACGAACGACGGGGCGGCGAGGTGGTAGAGCTCACGCGGGCGCACCCGCGCGATCGCCTCTTGCAGGGTCTGCGGCTCCAGCAGCTCGCCCTCCAGCAGCGCGAGCCTGCCCCTCAGGTGCTCGGAGGACCCTAGATCCGGCTCGGAGCGGCGGACCATGCCCGTGACGGCGTACCCCTTCCCGAGCAGCAGCTCGGCCAGGAACGAGCCGTCCTGGCCGGTGATCCCGGTGATCAGCGCACTCGGCTGCTCGGACACCCCGGGCACCCTAGGAGGTTCGCGCCACAGTGCGTTCGGCGGCCCGCTCCCGGGCCTGCCCGTATGCGTCCCGCAGACGCCGCGCGACGACGTCGGGGCCGCACACGGCGGCGATCCGCTCCCGCCCCCGCTCCCCCGCCCCGCGGTCGCCCGCCCGGCGAGCGATCGCCGCCGCCAGCGCGCGCTCGTCCCCGGGCGGGACCAGCTCCTGCGGCTCGAGGATCTCCGGCAGCGCCCCGACCCGGCTGGCGAGCACCGGCACCCCGGCGGCCATCGACTCGGCGACCGCCAGGCCGAAGCTCTCGGCCGAGCGCGAGGGCGCGAGCGCGATCGCCGCCCCGGCCCGCAGGCGGGCCAGCCGCTCGTCGTCCACCTCCCCGAGCAGGCGCACGTCGGCTGCTGCCGCGAGCGCTTGCAGGCGGCCCCGCTCGGGACCCTCGCCCGCGACCACGAGCGCGATCTGCGCCCGCCGGCAGGCCGCGATCGCGACGTCGATCCCCTTCTCCGGGGCCAGCCGCGAGACGACCAGCGCGTAGCGCCCCGGCAGGCCCTCCTCGGCGGCGGGAGCCGGGGTCGGCCGAGCGGGCCGCAGCACCGGCGCGAGCACGCGCACGCGCTCCCACGGCAGCGGCGCCCCCAGCTCGGCCAGACGTTCGCGCGCGAAGCGGCTCGGGACGAGGATCACGTCGGCGAGCTCCACCAGGCGCTGCTGCCAGGCCGACAGCGAGGCGGCGTAGGCGGCGGCCTCGGGGACGCTGCCGCGGCAGTCGAGCGCCAGCCCGGGGAGCGGGTTGCGCCCGTGGCAGCGGGTGC
>DATJOU010000339.1:0-3725 GCA_035506775.1 Solirubrobacteraceae bacterium
ACCGCTCAACGGCACGGGTCCGTCGCTGTTCGGCCCCTTCTCGCTGCCGGCCGCGGGGACCTACACGCTGACGCTCGAAGCCACCCGGGCGAGCGACACCGGCTCCGCCGAGCTCGCGCTGACGGCGGTCGAACCCCTGACCGCGGGCGGACCCTCTGCCACCGCCAAGGTCGCCGTCCCCGGGCAGCTGGCGACCTTCGCGATCACCGGGAGCGAGGGCGAACCATTCGAAGTGTCGGCCTCGGAAGGCACCTTCCCGAGCGACTACCAGACGCAGCTGGTCGCCGCCACAGGGCTGGGGGACATCGTCAGCGACGTGGCCTACCTCAACGGCGAAGGACCGTATCGGCTACCCCGCTTCACGCTCCCGGCGTCCGGGAACTACGACCTGACCGTGGCCCCGGGAGAAGGCGACACCGGCGAAGCCGAACTGGCACTGACCGCGATCCACGACGAACAGGGCACGATCGCCACCAAGGGGTCGCCGCTGACCGCGACCCTCACCGGCGCCGGCCAGCAGAACCGCTACTCGTTCTCGGGGAAGCCCGGCACGGTGCTGTCGGTCGAGCTCACCGATGACACCATCCCGGAATCGGGGTCGTCGCTGTCGCTGCTCGGACCGTCGGGGCCGGTGGCGGGGCCGTACTTCCTGTTCGGAGGTGACGAACCGGTGTACCTGCGTCTGCCCCCGCTCCCGGAAAAGGGTGAATACCAGCTCGAGCTGAGCGCCTACCCGTTCGGGGGCACGGGGTCGGTCACGATCCAGCTCGCGAAGCTCCACGACCACACCGGCAAGGCGAAGCTCGGGAAGGTGGTGAGTGCCGCCATCAGGCACCCGGAGGAACTCTCCACCTACACCCTCTCCGTCCCCGGCGCCGAGAAGCTGTCGACATCGTTCACGCAGTCCACGTTCCCGTCCGGGGAGAACGACACGCTCTCGCTCGAGAGCCCCGCCGGTGCAGTCGTCGACTCGACGTACGTGAACTCTGCGTCGGGGGACTTCGAAACCTCGGTCCCGGAAGGCGGCACCTACAAACTGGTGCTGGGGGCCACCAACAGCGGCGACGTCGGCTCGCTCAAGTTCAAGGTCCAGCCGGTGCCCGAACCGCCGGCCACCGGGACCGACGCCGGCGCTCGTGCGCCGGCGATCCGGACCGCCGCCGAAGCCACCCTCGCAAAGCTCCGGAGCCTGCGGCCGCGGAACCCGCTCGCGAGCGCCGATGACGCACCACGGGCCCGCGACCGTGCCCGCGAGGCGGCCGAAGGCTCCGACTACAGCTACGAAGTCAGCGAGGAGACCACGGAAATCGGTCACCTCGGCGGCGAAGTGTCATACATCCTCGGCTTCGCCGACCTCGGAACGCGCTCCAACGGCCAGACCAGGGTGACCTTCCAGAAACAGGAAGAAGAAGCGCCCACGGCAACCGGCGACACGCACTACGCCTTCTACGAATGGCTGTTCCACGACCTCTGCATCACCTCGAGCACCTCCACCACGAACGCCGACGCAAGCGGCTCAGGGCCGTCCGAAGGCGGCGAAGTCCAGACCGAAAAGCTCGAAGACGGTGCCACCCGCTACCGCATCCTCCCCGGCGCGATCAGGCTCCACGGGAGCTCCTACTCCAACGGCTACTCGCACCTCACGGGCGGGTGCGGACCTGGGTCGGTGGTCTCCGAGCACAGCTCGAGCGCCAAGATCGAACCGACCGTCGGCGGCCCCACGATCGAAGGAACGCTGCCGGCCGGCGTGAGCTCCGCCTCGGGGACCCGGGACTGCGGCTCCTCGAGCTACTTCCGGGAAGTGTTCGGCCTCATCCAGAGCGGTGTGACCACCTGCAAGGTCTCCTTCCGGCTCGAAGAAGGGCCCAAATATGTGGCCCTGGGAGACTCGTACTCGGCCGGCACCGGGACCGGGCTGTTCCTCGAAGGGGAGGAAAACGAAAACTGCTATCGCAGTCCTGCCGCCTACCCGGAACTGATCGCCGCCGAAAAGAGATACAAGCTCAGCTTCCAGGCCTGTAACGGCGCCACCACGGGAGACGTGAAGGCAGCCCAGCTGCAGGCGCTGAGCGCAGCCACCAGACTCGTGACCATCTCGATCGGCGGCAACGACGTGAACTTCGGAGGGATCCTCGAAGCATGCGTGAAGGCCCAGTTCCTGGGCAACGAAGAAGCGTGTGTGAACGCGATCTCCAAAGGGGAAGAATTCGCCAAGAAGGTGCTCCCGAACCGGCTGATGCAGCAGTACGCCGAAATCCGCTCGAAGGCCCCGAACGCGACCGTGATAGTGCTCGGATACCCGAAG
Organism: Solirubrobacteraceae bacterium; assembly: GCA_035506775.1. Lineage (GTDB taxonomy): Bacteria > Actinomycetota > Thermoleophilia > Solirubrobacterales > Solirubrobacteraceae > Palsa-744. The sequence continues at coordinate 2,306 of DATJOU010000339.1, forward strand.
CTGTTCCAGAAAGACGGCCGGACCTGTAAACCCTACGAACCATCAGAAAGCGCCGCCAAGCAGCTCAACAAGGCGGCCGTGCTGCTCGATTCGGTGATCAGCACCCAGGCCAAGGCGGCGGGCTTCAGCTTCGTCAACCCCACCGCCCCGTTCGAAGCCCACGAGCTCTGCTCGGCGGAACCGTGGCTGAACGGCCTCGAAGGCCTCATCATCGAACAGCTGAAGGCCGAAAGCTACCACCCCGACCGGGAAGGCCAGACGGAGTTCGCACGCCTGATCGCGAACGCCCCTTAGCGGCGGAACCGCGCCACGGCGCGCGCCTGGGGCACCCGCTCAAGCCCCCGGGGCCGGCTGCCGATCCTCTCTACAGATGCGGCTGCGTGCCCTGATAGCGGCTGGTCTCGGGTCGCTCGCGATCGCCGGGATCCTCGGCGGCTGCGGGAGCTCGGCCGTGGTCGTGGACCCGCTGGCCCGGGCCGCCGAGGCGACCTCGAACGTGGGCGGCGCCCACACGGAGCTCTCGGCCCGCATCCAGGGGACGGGCCTGCCCCAGCCGGTCTCGCTCGACGGCGGGGGCTACTTCAACTTCTCCACCCACGAAGGAACGCTGACGGTGCAGCTGACGGGCTTCCCCTCGGCCGCCGGGCTCGGCTCCCAGCCGACGATGCAGGAGATCTACAAGGGCTCGGACCTGTACGTGGGCTCCTCGCTGTTCGCGGGTGAGCTGCCGACCGGGGCGAAGTGGATGAAGATCGACATCTCCCGGCTCGGACAGGCCGCGGGCCTGAACCCGAGCCAGCTGCTCAACGGGGAGTCGAACCCCACCCAGATCCTCCAATACCTGAAGGCCAGCGGGGCGTCGGTCGCGGAGGTCGGCACCCAGCGCATCCGGGGGGTGCCCACCACCCACTACTCCGGGACGATCAACATCGAGAAGGCCGCCGCGGCGCTCGGAGGAGCGGCCGACGGGGCGGCCCAGAAGGCGGTCTCCACACTCGGGGTCAGCGATCTGCCGGTGGACGTGTGGGTCGACTCCCACGACCTCGTGAGGCGACTCCAGGTCACCCTCTCCACCCCGCCCTCGGCCGGGCACCTGCAGGTCCAGATCAACCTCGAACTGTTCGACTTCGGCGCCACCCCGCCGGTTTCGGTGCCCGCGGCCTCGGAAACGTTCGAAGCCAGCTCGACGGGTCTGTCGGGGCTGGCCGCCGCCGCCGAATAGGCCGCCCGGGCCGTCAAGGGCCGAACCGCGGACGCCGGAAGGGCGCCGGCCGGCGCGCCGATCTGAGATGGATGCCGCTGTCAAGGGCGGCTGTTGGCTGGGTTGATCGTTTTTTCATGGTGGTGGGCGCTGGGGTCGGGCGACCAGCGCGGCGGCAGCGACGACTGTCACTCTGAGATTCGCGGGTCGGTACCGCAT
>DATJOU010000340.1:0-6322 GCA_035506775.1 Solirubrobacteraceae bacterium
ATGCGGTACCGACCCGCGAATCTCAGAGTGACAGTCGTCGCTGCCGCCGCGCTGGTCGCCCGACCCCAGCGCCCACCACCATGAAAAAACGATCAACCCAGCCAACAGCCGCCCTTGACAGCGGCATCCATCTCAGATCGGAGTTGACGGAACCGCCGGACTACCTGACCCCTCCCGAGCGCAGCCGCCGCGCCCGCTCGTTCGCCACGGTCACACAGGAGTACAGGCGCGGCCGGCCCTCCTACCCGCGGACGGCGATCGACTGGGTGCTCGGCCGAAGGCCGCTGCGGGTGCTCGACCTGGGAGCGGGCACCGGGAAGCTCAGCGAGGCGGTGCTCGCCGCCGGCCACAGCTTGGTGGCAGTCGAGCCACTGGCGGAGATGCGTGAGCTCCTGCGGGCCGACCTGCCGCAGCTCGAGACCGTCGACGGGCGCGCGGAGCAGCTGCCGCTGGCGGCGGACAGCGTGGACGCCGTGGTCGTCGGCGCGGCGTTCCACTGGTTCGAACAGGGGCCGGCCCTGGCCGAGATCGAACGCGTGCTGAGAGCGCCCGGCACCCTGGGGCTGCTCGGGAACGCCTACGACACCACCGTCCCGTGGGCAGCCGAGCTGCGCGGCATCCTCGGCGGGGCGCCGATCGAGCGGCCCGAGCATTGGCCCTCGGCGGAGATCCTGGGGGAGCGCTTCGCCGAGGTCGAGGATCGCCGTTTCCCGCATACCCAGCAGATGGACCTCTCCCGCCTGCGCGACCTCGCCGTCTCGCGCAGCTCGCTGGCGGTCAAGGACAGCGAGGGACGGGAGCAGACGCTCGCGCGCGTGGACGAGCTGTGGGAGCGGCATCCGGAACTCGCCGGCCGTCCGCAGGTGACGCTGCGGTGGATCTCCCGGGTCAGGCGCTGCCGGGGTCTGCGCTGAGGCCCGCGGGGGCCGTCCGCGGGGCACCGGGGAGCAGCGGCACCTGCTGGGTTATGCAGTGGATGTTGCCCCCGCCCAGGAGGATCTCCCGGGCGGGGACGCCGAGCACCTCGCGCCCCGGGAAGCAGGACGCGAGGATCTCCCCCGCCTGCTGGTCGTGGCGCTCGTCCAGCAGCGGATAGACGACCCGGTCGGTGGCCGGGTAGAAGTTCACGTAGGAGGCCCCGAGCCGCTCGCCGGCCGGGCGCCGGCGCACGCCGTCGGAGGGACGCATCGTGATCGCCTCCGCCTCCTGCAGGTACAGGGGACCGGGTGAGGGGATGCGAACGATCTCGAACGCCCGCCCGCGGGCGTCCGTCGCGGCCCGCAGGCGCTCCTCGGCGTCACGGGAGACCTCCGACATCGGATCCTCGGGGTCCTCGCTCCAGCTCAGCAGGACCCTGCCGGGCGACACGAAGCAGGCGAGGTTGTCGACGTGACCGTCGGTCTCGTCCTCGGGCAGCCCCCGCCCGAGCCACACGACCCGCTCGGCGCCGAGATACTCGAGCAGCAGACGCTCGATCTGCTCGCGCCCGAGGCGCGGGTTGCGGTTTCGGTTCAAGAGGCATTCCTCCGTGGTCAGCACGGTCCCCTCGCCGTCGCAGTGGATCGAGCCCCCCTCGAGCACGAGCGGGGCCCGGTAGCGGTCGGCGCCCTCGAGCTCCAGCACCTTGGCGGCCACCCGTTCGTCGCGGTCCCACGGGTGGTAGAGGCCCCCCTCGAGACCCCCCCAGGCGTTGAAGTGCCAGTCCACGCCGCGCCTGCGACCCCGCCCGTCGAGGACGAAGGTGGGGCCGGCGTCCCGCATCCAGGCGTCGTCGGTCGACAGCTCCACGACTCGGATCGACGGCCCGAGGGCGGCTCGGCAGGACTCGAACAGGCGGTCCGAGACCCCCATCGTGACGGGCTCGGAGACCGCGATCGCCTCGGCCACGGCGGCGAACGCCTCCTGCGCCGGGCCCGCCTGCAGGCGCCACAGGTCCCCACGCTCCGGCCAGGCCATCCAGCAGCCCGCGTGCGGCCCGAACTCGCCCGGCATCCGGAACCCGTCGGCGGCGGGGGTGCTCGCGACGGTGACGCTCACGACGCCGGGCTCCGGCCGGGTTCGCGGGCGCGCACCACGCGGGTGAGGTCGGAGACCGAGAGCAGGCCGAGCGGCCGGCCCTGCTCGTCGACCACGACCGCGCGCCCGTTGCGTGCGAAGGCGGGGCGGGAGAGCACCTCGGCGACGCTCTCCCCGACCCCCACGAGCAGTCCGGGGTCGCGGTCGGCGTGGCTCCCGACCGGGTCGGCCCCGGCGCCGTCCCGGGCGAGCGAGAGCAGCTCGGAGGTGGCGATCAACCCGATTGCCCGCCCGTCGGCGTCGGTGACCGGGTGGGCCGGATCCCCCCCGGCCAGAAGCGGGCCGGAGGCGGCATCAGACACGGGCGTGGTTGCCGGGATCGCGGGCACGGGGCGCGACATCAGCTCGCCCGCGGTCATCCCCCCGAGGGCCGCACGCGCTCCGACCCCGGCCGCTTCCTGACGGGCGGCGCTGACGATGAAGTAGCCGATCAGGGCGAACCACAGGCCGGTCGGGCCGCCGGCGATGAAGTCGACGATCCCCAGCCCGATCATCACGTACCCGAACCCCGTGCCGATCGCGGCCGCCCGCCTGGTGGCGCCCTCGAGATCCCCACTGTGGCGCCACAGCAGCGCCCGCAGCGCGCGCCCGCCGTCGAGCGGGAACGCCGGCAGCAGGTTGAGCACGAGGATCGCCACATTCACGTACACCTGGTATTCGACCAGCGCCCTCAGCTCCGCCGACGCCGACCCCGGGAGCAGCGCGTCGGCGGCACCGAAGAAGGCTGCCACCACGGCCGTGACCGCCGGGCCCGCGAGCGAGTAGTTCAGTTCCTGGACCGGCTCGTGGGCCTCGCCGCTCATCCGTGCCACGCCGCCGAGTAGCCACAGGTCGATCTCTTCGACCTCGATCCCGTACCGCCGCGCCACCAGCGCGTGCCCGAACTCGTGGGCGAGGATGCTCGCGAACAGCAGCAGCACCGTCACCAAGCCGAGCCCGTAGGCGGCCGCAGGTGCGATCCCGGGGACGGCTTCGGGGAAGTAGGAGTCGCCCAGGACCCAGGTGAACCCCACCAGGACGAGCAGCCACCAGGGGCTGATCCCGACGGGGATCCCCGCGATCCGCGCGACCCGAATGCTGCGTCCCGGCATCCGCCCATTGTCCAACTCGCCGGCCCGGCGGACAGCCAGGGGTGGCTCGGAGCACGCCGGCGGACCGATATCGGCCCTCCGGCATAGAGCAAACGTCCGCTTTTCGCGGGTCGAGTGGGTGCTCGGCCGGCTGTTGCCCGAAAAGGACGTCATCGACCCCACCCGAGCGGGCCCGGCACACGTGACAGGGCGCCAGGCGACGAACTCGGGTGTACCAACCACGATGTCCGATTGCCCCGCACCGCCCAGCTCCGCTCGCCGTGGACCACAGCCCGACCGCCCATGCTCGGACGGCTGAGGTCACTCACATTCGGCCGTAAGGCCGTCTGGAGCGCGGTCGCCGCGACGCTGGCGCTCGCCGGGACGGTCGCGGCGGTGCTCGGTGCCCGCGCGATGGCACGCTCGGACGCGAACCACGCCCGCGACGTCTTCCACATGGGCTCGGCGGAGGTCGCCTCGACGCTGGAACTGGCGATCGGGCACGAGCAGGACCTGGTCGCGGACACGAGCGCCTTCGTGTCTCGCAACCCGAACGTCTCCCCGGCCGACTTCGACCGCTGGGCCGAAGCGGCGCGGGCGATGCAGCGCTATCCCGAGCTTCAGGACATCGGCCTGGTGGCGCTCGTCCCGGCGTCGCGGTTGAAGGCCTTCGAAGCTCACCTCACTGCCAACCCCATCCGCCCGCTCGGGCCGAACTCGGTGGGGCCGAAGGAACCGTTCCAGATCATCCCCGCCGGACACCGGCCGTACTACTGCTTCGCGGTCGCCGGCCTGGAACGGAGCCTCTCCACCTACCTCCCCGACGGGGTGGACTTCTGCGCGCTGGCGCCCTCGCTGTTCGCGGCGCGGGAAACGGGGGCGGCCACCTACGCCCCCGTCCTCGACGGCAGCAAGAACGAGCTCGGGGTCCAGATCCCGGTCTATCGCGGCGGCGTCAGGCCGAGCACCGCCGCCGGCAGGCGGCAGGCGTTCGTGGGCTGGCTCGGAGAGCTGCTGGTGCCGAACGTGGTGGTGGCCAGGGCCCTGCAGACGCACCCCAACCTGGCCGTCAGCTTCCACTACAACCGGGCCGGGACGAACATCGCCTTCACCTCGGGGCACCGCCCGCCGGGCGCGCAGACGACGACCATCAACCTGCACAACGGCTGGTCCGTGCAGACGTTCGCGACGGCGCCCTCGGCATCGGTCTTCGCCCACGCCAACGCCCTCACGTTGCTGGGCGGGGGGATGCTTCTGAGCATCGTCATCGGGCTGCTCGTACTGGTGCTCGCCACGGGACGCCGGCGGGCGCTGTCGCTCGTGCACGAGAAGACGCACGAGCTCTCCCAGAAGAACCGGGAGCTCGCCCACCAGGCCCTCCACGATCCCCTCACCGGACTCCCCAACCGCGCGCTCGTGCTCGACCGTGCCGAACGCCTGATCGAGCGCACCGCGCCCCAGCACGGCGTCGTCGCCGGGGCCCTGTTCATCGACGTGGACGGGTTCAAGCACGTGAACGACAACTTCGGCCACGCGGCCGGAGACAAGCTGCTGATCACGGTCGGCGAGCGGCTCCGCAGCGCCGTCCGCGAGCACGACACCGTCGGGCGCCTCGGTGGTGACGAGTTCGTCGTGCTGAGCGAGCTCAGGCACGGCGAGGCGACCTTGAACCTGCTGGCCGACCGCCTCACCGAGGTGCTGCGTGAGCCCGTCGAGCTCGAGGACGGCCGCAAGATCTCCTCGCGGACCGTCAGCATCGGGGTGGCGGTCGGGCGCTACTCGGACCCCGACTCCCTGCTGCGCGACGCCGATCTCGCGCTATACGCGGCCAAGGCTGCCGGCAAGGACCGCTACGTGCTCTACGACGCCAGCATGAACGCCGGCGCAGAGGACCGCCCGCAGCTGGAAGCCGACCTGCGCGCGGCGGTCCAGAGCCCGCGGGACCAGTTCCGTCTCCTCTACCAGCCGATCTACGACCTCAAGAGCGCCAGCATCGTCGGCGTCGAGGCGCTCATCCGCTGGCACCACCCCCAGCGCCAGGTCGTGGCCCCCGACAGCTTCATCCCACTGGCCGAGGAAAGCGGGCTGATCGCGCCGATCGGACGCTGGGTGCTCGGCGAGGCCTGCCGCCAGGCGGCGGCCTGGAACGCCCAGGGGCTGAGGATCGGGATCGCGGTGAACGTGTCCGCCTACCAGCTCGGCCGCCGCGACTTCGTGGACGACGTCCGCCGAGCCCTGACCGACTCCGGGATCGAGCCCTCGCTGCTGACGCTCGAGCTGACCGAGACGATGCTGATGTGCGACCTCGAGGCCACCCGCGAGAACCTCGACCAGGTCAAGGCTCTCGGGGTGCGGATCGCGATTGACGACTTCGGAACCGGATACGCCTCGCTGTCCCAGCTGCGACGCCTCCCGGTGGACATCCTCAAGATCGACCGCAGCTTCATTGCGGCACTCAACAACGGCGGCTGGAGTCGCGACCTGCTCCGTGCCAGCGAGCTGCTGCACGCGATCCTGGGCGTCAGCCAGGCCCTGTCCCTGTCCGTCGTGGCGGAGGGGATCGAGGAGCAGAACCAGCTCTCGCGACTCGGTGCGATGGGCTGCGAGATGGGCCAGGGCTTCCTGCTCGGAAGGCCGAGCCCGCCCGCCGACATCGAGGACCTGCTCGCAGCCGACCTCGCCCGGCGGGCGAACGGCGGCGCCGAGATCCACATCGCCGAACGGCGCCGGCGCACGCTGGTCTCCTAGCCGGCGCTGATCAGCCGAGCGCCAGCTTGACGGTGGAGTGGAACTTCCCGCTGGCCGGCGCGAAGGAGATGTGCATCATCGTGCGGTGACGGCCGTGGGGCCTCGCCGAGGTGCCCGCGGGTACGGGCGCGGTGATCGTGAGGTCGCCTTCACGGCCCACCCGCTTGTGAATCGTCTTCGCCCCCGGGAGGATGACGCTCACACGCCCCGCTTTCGGCGCCCACAGGCGCAGCTTCAGGTGGCCCCGGCGGAGCTTGTGTGACAGGAGCAGCAGCGGGCAGTCAGTGACGGCGACCTTGGTGTTGGGCGTGAGCTTCGCGCCGCTCTGGGCGACGAGGGTGGTGGGGGCCAGCAGCCGGGTGCCGCACAGCCGGCCGTTGGGGGCGAGCGCCGAGTTGGGGCCCATGGGGAGGTTCACGGCGACGCTC
>DATJOU010000341.1:0-16412 GCA_035506775.1 Solirubrobacteraceae bacterium
ACGCCCTGCAGCCCTTTTTCCCCGGTCGCACCGGTGGCACCGGTCTTGCCTTCGGCCCCGGTCGCGCCCGTTTTGCCTTCAGCGCCTGTGGCGCCAGTTTTGCCTTCGGCCCCGGTAGCTCCAGCTTTGCCTTCGGCTCCCGTCGCGCCCGTTTTGCCTTCGGCTCCCGTGGCTCCCGTTTTTCCTTCCGCGCCAGTCGCCCCAAGTTTGCCTTCGGCGCCAGTCGCCCCAAGTTTGCCTTCGGCGCCAGTCGCGCCGGCTTTTCCTTCGGCACCAGTCGCGCCGGTTTTGCCTTCGGCACCAGTCGCCCCAACTTTGCCTTCAGCCCCTGTCGCGCCGGCTTTGCCTTCAGCGCCCGTTTCGCCTTTCACGCCCTGCAGGCCTTGTTCTCCGGTCGCACCAGTGGCGCCGGTTTCGCCTGTGGGCCCCGTGGCCCCAGTTTTGCCTTCAGCGCCAGTCGCCCCGACTTCGCCTGTCGCGCCCGTCACTCCCGTGGCGCCTTTTTCGCCCGTCGCCCCTACTTCGCCTTTGACCCCTTTTTCGCCGGTCGCTCCGGTTTCGCCCGTCGCTCCGGTTTGCCCTTCGGCGCCCGTCGCCCCGGTTTTGCCTTCAGCTCCTGTAGCCCCGGCTTGGCCTTCCGCGCCCGTCGCACCCGTTTGGCCTTCCGCGCCTGTTGGGCCGGTCGCGCCCGTTTCCCCTTGTTGCCCCGTCGCGCCGGTTTTGCCTTCCGCGCCAGTCGCCCCCGCGCTACCTTCGGCTCCCGTCGCTCCGGTGGCGCCTCTTTCGCCGTTCGCGCCGGTTTCGCCCTGGACGCCCTGGATGCCCTGTTCGCCGGTCGCGCCTGTAGCTCCGGTTTCGCCTTTGGGTCCACTCGCTCCGGTCGCGCCGGTTTCGCCGGTGCCGCCCGTGGCTCCCGTCGCCCCGGCCGCTCCGCGTTCGCCGGTCGCCCCCCGTTCGCCAGTCGCCCCGCTTTCCCCAGTCGCCCCGGTTTCGCCGGTGCCGCCCTGGGCGCCCGTTTCGCCCTGTGGGCCCGTGGCGCCCGTTTCGCCTTTCGATCCTTCGGGGCCAGTTGCCCCGGTCGGCCCGGTCGCACCGGTCACACCTTGAAGACCCTGTTCGCCCTGAGCCCCCGTCGCCCCGGTTTCGCCTTTCGCTCCGTTTTCTCCGGCTTGGCCGGTAGCGCCCGTCGCGCCGTTTTCGCCAGTCGCGCCAGCCGCTCCCGCTTCGCCTTGGGCACCTTGAGCTCCGGTGGCCCCAGTAGCGCCTGTTGCTCCGCGTTCGCCGGCGGTGCCGTTCGTACCGGCTTCTCCACGTTCGCCCTGCTGACCAGTCGCTCCGCCCGGGCCTTCGGGCCCCGTCGCTCCGGCTGGCCCGGTCGCCCCGGTAATGCCCTGAAGTCCCTGTTCGCCTTTTTCGCCCGGGACGCCCGTTGCTCCGGCTTCGCCTTTTTCGCCCGTGCTTCCGGTCGCGCCCGTCGGCCCTGCTTCACCGCGTTCGCCCGTCGCGCCCGATTTGCCGTTGGCCCCGTTTTCCCCGTTTTCTCCATTCTTCCCGTTTTTGCCGTTTTCCCCCGCTTCACCGGTCGGTCCCGTCGGTCCCGTCGCGCCGGTAACGCCCTGAAGTCCCTGTTCGCCTTTTTCGCCGGCGGCTCCCGCTTCGCCGCGTCCACCGGCAGCCCCCGTTTCACCCCGTTCGCCCGCAGCCCCGGCTTCACCGCGTTCGCCCGTCGCACCGGCGCCGCCGGTCGCGCCCGTCGCACCAGCTTCGCCACGTTCACCGGTCGCGCCCGTGGGCCCCGTGGCGCCGGTCACGCCCTGCGCACCCGCTTGCCCTTCCGCTCCGGTGGTGCCGGTCGCACCTACCCCGCCTTGGATTCCCAGGGCTCCGGTTTCGCCTTTCACGCCCTGGGGGCCTTGGGGACCGGCGGGCCCGAGCGGCCCTGCGGCTCCCGCGGTCCCGACGGAGCCCTTCGGCCCGGTCGGCCCCGGCGTGTTGAGGGTGACCTTCGTTTCCCCCGACTTGCACTTCGCGCTCTTGGACACGACCTTCAGCGAACCCGACTTCGAGTTGGCACAGGCGTAGACGGGTGACGCCGCGTCGGCAGGGAGGGCGGCGAGGGCTACGCCCGCGATCGTCGCGGCGAGCGAGAGCAGCAGCGCTAGCGCATCTTTGACACTAAATTCGAACATTCGTCTGTCGGAAGCGGTCGAGCGCAGGCGGCTAGATGCCGCGGACCGCCGGCCCCCTTTACTTTCTCGTTCAGAATCGACATTCCCCCCTGCGCGCTTGACCTCTGCACACCCGCCCGTGCGTGTCCTATGTGGGACACGTGGTTTATCCGGATAGGGTTCCGTTGAGACCAGATGCCAGGTCCTCCGTCTGTGTCCGAGCACGAGCTCACGCACCCCGGACAGGAGCCGGCGTCCGCTCGGGTACCGACGGCTCGAGGCGACCGTCTGCTCCCGTGGATCGCGGCGGAGCGCGCTCTCAGGGCCGTGCTCCTGGTGGCCGTCGGGATAGTGCTCCTGACGCACCTGCACGAGAATTGGGCCCGAGACGTGACCGACGTCACGCGGAGCGCCGGCCTGAACCCGAAATCGAACTGGATCCAGCGGATCCTCCACGACGCCGCCAAACTCAGCGCCTCCCGGACGCTCCTGTTCGGGATCATCGCCCTCGCCTACGCCGCCCTCGAGGGCACCGAGGCGTACGGCCTCTGGAACCGCAGGCGTTGGGCCGAGTGGCTCACGGTATTGGCCACATCGCTGCTGCTGATCCCCGAGATCTGGGCGCTCTCCAAAGGAGCCACGGTGCTGAAGCTGGGCGGCCTGATCGTCAACGTCGCGATCGTGGCCTACCTGCTCGTCCGGCTGCGGGCCCGCGGATCACCGAGCCCCTCCACCTGAGGCGTCTGGGCCGGGCGGCGCCGTCACGCAGTAGCTGGGGCGGACGCGGCCCCCGAGCGCGCCCGCCCCGCTTTCGCCAACCAGTGAGGGGAACCGGTCGGTTGGTCCCAACTATGGCTGCGAGGGGGCCCCCTCACAATCCACTTCTGGACATCGGTCGGGCGTACTTCTGCGGCCTGAGCATCCGTAGGGAGTACGTAGGCCGCCCGTCCGCACTGCGGTCCGAACGCGGCTACTTCCTCGGACAGGGAGCTTTGAAACCCACCGTCACCGGCTCGGGCACCGGTGGATTGGCCCCGTTTTCGTCGAAGATGACTTCGGTCTTGATCGAGAACTTCCCACCCGGCGGGCACTGCTTGGGGATCGCCCCGTAGTAGACCGGCTTCCCGCCGACCATGCGGGCCGAGCCCGCCTTGACCTGGATCGACTGCACCACGGCGTAGGGGGCACCGGGCACAGTCGAGATCAGTGGGATTTCGCTCACCAGCTCGAGGCCGAACCCTTCCGAGCCGCTGAGGTTCACGTAGTGGGCCGTGGTGAGGATTTCCAGCGACGCGGGCGAGTGTCCCACCGTGAAGAACTCGATGTCCCCGTCGGGCGCGTAGAAGGATTCGATCGTGGTCGACTCTTCGACCCGTTCACCTCCGAAGGCCACGACGCCCAGCGCGTGCCCGACGGGTCCCGCCGCCGAACCCGGGGGACAGCCTCTGGAGCCGACCTGTTCGAGCGCCGTTTTGGGACACGTGGGGAAGCCCTGGGGATGCAGCGTGGTGCCCTTCGGGAAGTACACGTTGATGCCGATCACGGGCGGCGGAAAGCCGCCGTATTCGGTCCCGGAGATCTTGTACTGGGCTTCCAGCGCCGCCCCCGCGCCGAGGATGTAACCCGTGTGCTTGAAGCCCGGGATCGGGACGGGGAGCGCTTTGAAGGTGACCTTCGGCGTGGCCCACGCGGAGCCCCCGCCGGCCGCCAGGGCGGCCAGCACCGCGATGGCAAGCGCGGCCGCTGTGCGCAGCGTGTGTCTCGTGAGGGCCCTCGGCACCGCCGCCCGATAATACGGGCGCGGGCCCCGGTCGGCGTCAGCTCGGGCTCGGAGCCGCCTCGGTGCTCTCGGCGTCGCGTATCGCCCACGTGAGCCTCTCCACGAGCTGGGCGGCTGCGTGATCGGTGCTCAGATGCACCGAGCGGACGTCCTCGTCGAGGAGGATGGGTGGGGCTCCGGCACACCGGTGGGGGTCGGTCGTGACGATGATCCGCGGCATGGCTGATCCTTTCGAGTCTGTGGCGGGGTACAAGCCTCCTCAGCTTGTACCCGACACGCTGACAGCGGACGGGGCGATCCTGATGGGCCGCGCGGACAAGATTCGGGCGGCCGCGTTGGACAACGGGCTCAAGGGCTGACGGGGGACCGGCGCCCAACAGCCGGTCCCCGCCCGCCTCAGCTTCCTATTCGCTGGCGAGTGCTGATTCCTCAGCTTTGACTTCGCCGCCCGCCGTCGCTTCGGCCGTCGTCGCTGCGCCGTACGCCGTTTCGGCTTCTTCCAGCGCTTTCTCCGCCAGAGGACCTTCGGCCTTCACTTCCTGCAGCTTTTTTTCCGCCGCCTGCGTCGCGGTTTCAGCTTCGCCCAGCGCTTTCTTGGGAGCGGTCAGAGCGGCTTCGGCCGTTTTGACCTTGGTCGCCGCAGCGGTTTTGGCGGTCTTGGCTTCCTGGAGCAGTTTTTCCGCCGCGAGCAGCTGTTCGTGAGAGTGTTTCACGGCGAGCCTTTCCGTGACCAGCTGTTCTTCGGCTTCTTTTATTTCTTCCTTATCTTCAACGACGAATTTTGCGTAGAACGCGATTTCAGCCCTACATTCTACGATTTCGACTTCCCAGAACGGGACTTCATCTTCTTCCAGATACTGGATCAGGGCTTCCTCTTCGGCGATCTGTTCTTCGAGCGCAACTTTGTCCGCCGGTTTTTTTTCGAGCTCAGTTTTGTCTTTCGCGATCAGTTTCTTGGCTTCGGAGATTTCTTTTTCAGCTCTCCTGATTTCGACTTCGGATTCTTTGATCAACTGCCCGTCTTCCTGTTCGACTTCCTTCAGTTCAATTTCTTCTTCCTTGAGGGTTTCTTTGTCTTCAGGGATTTCTTCTTCGAGCGATTCGACTTCGTAGGCGTGGATTTCTTCGGCGAGTTCGTCTTCTTCCGCCTTGAGTTTGTCTTCGCCTTCGGCCTGCTGCGCTTTCGAGACTTCGCCTTCCGCTTTGGTCAGGGCTTCTTCGGCCACTTTGACCGCGTTCTTCGCCGTCGTTTCTTTTTCCTTGGCTTTTGCGAGGGCCGTCTGCGCTTCGACGATTGGTTTGGCCGCCACCTGTGCCGCTTCGAGTTTTGCTTTGGCTTCGGCGGTCGTTTTGACGGCTTCTGCGAGTTTCGCCTTGAGGCCGATGAGGACTTTGGATTCCGTCACGGTCGCCGTGAGCGCGTTCGAGGCTTTTTCTTTCCCGGCGGCCACCACGTTCGCCACGTTCCCGTAGCTGGGCTCGTTCGCGGGGTGGGCCTTGTGGGTACACGTGTACGTCACGGACGCCCCTGCTGCGACCGGCTGTTCGCCGGCCGGCTGGAGGTTCGTGCAAGCGGCTTTGGGAGCCCCCACCGTGAGGTTCGTGTTGCCGGTGTCGGTGACCGTGATCAGGTATTCGAGCGTTTCGCCCGCTTCGGCGGTCACGGCGGCGGCGGTGTATTCCATCGCCTTCCCTTTGACCCGCTGCCCGGCTGCCACTTCGAAGTTCGGCGCTGCGACCGGCCCGGCAGGTTCGGTCGGGGTCGTCGGCTGTTCCGCCGCCGGAGTGGTCTGTGTTGCCGGCGTCGTGGTGCTGGTGGGCGGAACGACCGTTTTGGTGCCCAGCGTTCCAGAGTTGCTCGGCTTCACCTCGTACCAGGTCAGCTTGCGTTCGTGCTTGGCGCACTTGGTGCTGCGGGAGACGAGCCGCTCGCGGCCGGAACTGCTCTTGCAGGTGTAGATCGAGCTCGTCTTGACCTTCGGAGCCGCGCTCTGCCAGGCGGTCTTCGTTTCACCGCTCTTGCACTTCCCGCCCTTGGCGGCGAGCTGTGCCTTGCCGCCGTGCTTCTGGCACGTGTAGATCTGAGAACCGGACGCCGACGCGGATGCCGGGATCAGGGCGGCCGAGCAGGCCCCTAGAGCTGCAGCCGCCAGCAGCGGCGCGAAGACACGACTTGCAAACACTTGCTTTTCCCTCCTTGAAAAAACTCTGACTCTCGCCCCGCCGAGATGACGCGACTTCGCGGAAGTCTGCCCCCGCTTTCCGCACGGGATCGTACAGGCTCGTAAGCGATCGCGCGACAGTTTGGAGGTCTTGCCACGGATCTTTCAGTCGGGCACACTTAGCGCCGATGGGGCTCCCCGCCACCGCCGAGGTCTGGCTCGGACACGGCGCCTCGGGAGGACCCGAGACGATGCAGCGCTACCTGAGGGCGCTGGCGAAGCGCGGGCTGAAGGCACATGCCCTCAAGCTCCCCCGCGGAGCGGCGCAACGGGCGATGACGCCGCTGCGGGAGCAGGTCGGCGAGGGGCTCCCGAGCGCGGTGATCGGCGGGCACTCCTTCGGGGGGCGGGTCGCGAGCCTGGTCGCCGCCGAGACCCCCCCGGCGGGGCTGGTCCTGCTGAGCTACCCGCTACACCGCCCGGGCCATCCCGAGGAGCTGCGAACCGAGCACTGGCCGGAGATCGCGTGTCCCGTCCTGCTGCTCTCGGGGGACCGCGACCAGTTCGCCCGCGTGGACCTGCTGCGCGAGTCCGTCACGCTGCTTCACCGCGCCGAGCTCCACGTCTACCCCGGCCTCCGTCACGGCCTCACGTCCGTGGCCGATGACGTCGCGGAGCGGATCGCCGCGTTCGTGGGCCCACTCGCTCATCCCGAGCCGAGCACCCGCTCGCGCCGCTGACGGCGCCACGCTCGCCCGCCGAGCACCACCGCGGCGATCACGAGGCCGAGCGGCACCAGCACGGCCGCCGCGACGACGAGCACCGCGAGCGACACCGTCAGCACCTTCCCCGCGTCGCTGACCCCGCGACCGAGCGTCGAGCCACCACCGTGGTGGCTTTCCCCGAGCACGGTCACTTCGACCTGGGCCTGGCTGGCCTGGTGGGTGATGCTCGCCTGCTGCCGTTCGGCCGTCGAGATCCGGCGGCCCACTTCGGCGAGGCGGACGTGGATGCTTTCGACGGCCGCGGCGGTGCTCGCGCCCGCCAGCGCCCGCAACAGCGCAGCGCGTTCGGCCCGTGCCGCCGTGAGCCGTCCGGCGGCCGCGTGGAATTCGCCGCTGATGTCCTGCAGCGACTGGGACTCGCCCCGGACCGATGCGATCCGTTCGAGTCGTGCGAGCGTGCTCTGCAGCTTGGGGCTCGGAAGCACCAGCGTCAGCAGCGCTTCACCGGCGGAGCCGCGCGCGGTCTGCACATGCGCGCTCTGCACGAAGCCCCCGGCCGCCACGGTCGCCCGACCGACCCGGTCGGCAACCTGCTGGACGCCTTCCCCGCCGGTGCCCAGCGTGAGCGAGGCGCTGAGGCGTTGCAGGCGCCCGCCCCCTTCGCCGGGCGCTTCACCGGCCGGGCCTGCCGCGGCGGCCGCCTGTTCGCGCGGCCCCGATTCGGCGCGCCGTTCGACCGGTTCCTCCCGGTCACCCGCGACCAACGGCGCAGCGGCGGCGTGTTTCCCGGCGGCCGGGGCGGACAGGCCTTCCGCCGCCGAACGCTGTGGCGGCGCATGGCCGCTGCCGGGGACACCGAATACGAGCACCGCCAGCAGAACGGCAAGGAGCGACGCCCCCACGGCGAGAGCGGGTCCGCGCCGCCGTGCGATCGCCGTGGCGGCAATGCGGGGTGCCGATCGCGCCGGCCGCTGAGCCTCCTGCAGGCGCTGTTCCAGGGCGCGGGCGAACCCGGGATCCAGTGGCTCGCCGAGGGCGCGAACGTCGGCCCGCAGCTCGCGCCAGTACTCGGCCTCGCCACCCGTCCCGTCGCCGTCGAGGGCGGCCTCGATGCGCGCCAGCTCCTGCGCGTCCGCGGCTGACATCCTCGGGGGCCCGAAGGGGATCACCCTCATGCGGCGCGCCCCCCTTCGAGCTGCAGGCAGCTCGTCCGCAGCAGCGTGAGCGCACGGTGCAGCCGGGTGCCCACGTTCGACTCGCTGGTCCCCAGCACGCGCGCGAGCTCCCCGTTGGAGAGCTGGCCGTGGAACTTGAGCAGCACGAGCTCCCGCTGGCGCGTGCTGAGCCCCGCGAGGGCCTCTGCGACGAGCGCCCGGTGCTCGACCTGGGCCAGGGCGTCCTCGGCGCACGTATCGCGGAGCAGCTCGGGATCCTCCTTCGCGGGGACGCGCCGGGCGCGCCGGCGGAGCTCGTCGAGGGCGGCGTTGCGGGCGATCGTGAACAGCAGTCCGCGCGCGGTCCCCCGCCGTGGGTCGACCCTGTCCCGCGCCCGGTAGAGCCGCTCGAATGCCAGCGCGGTGACGTCCTCGGCGGCGGCTGGGTCCCCGAGCATTGCTATCGCGTAGGCGTGGACGTCCCCTGCACAGCTGCGAAACAGGGCGTCGAAGTCGGCGGCGTCCCCCGCACCGTCATCGTGGCGCCCCCGTAGGGCTCGAATCCTGCTTCCCATACGCCCTTAATACGCTCAGGGCAACGCCGCCGTCACACCTCCCGCGCCCTCACGTGGGATCGGGCCCTGCTTCGCCGGGGACTCAGATACCGCGCGAGGCGCCCGGGGCCGGGGCCGACGGCTCACGGCCGGGGTGCGAGTAACCGGCCAGGCGGCGCGCGGCGGCGACGTTCGCTTCGATCGCGGGAAAGGCCGCCGAGCTCTCCTCGGGCTGATCCGACGGCGCGCTCGTGCCGAGGATCCTCGCCTTGGCGGCCGCGAACTCCCGGTCGGTGAGCGCCCCGTTCATGTGCAGCTTGGCGATCCGGTCGAGCGCGATCGCAACCCCGCTGGTCGGCGCGCCGGGGCGCGCCACGATCGGCGGGGGCGCCGCCTCGGCCTTCGGCTTGGCCTCGGCCTGCGGTTGCGGGCCGGCGGCCCTGGCCCGCCGCTTGGCCCTGGCCGTCGAGGTCGTGGAGCCGCGCTTCGCCGCGGTGGCCTTGGGCTTGGCCCGAGCCGAGCGGGACTTGGGCGGCGAGGTCTTGTGTTCGCCCGCCGGGCGAGCCGCGCCGGGCTTGGTCCGGGCACGCCTGGCTCTGGCCGAGGTCTTGGTCGCTTTTGTCGCCGCCTTGGAGCCGGGGCGTTTGCGCGGGCGAGGCCGGGCCTTGGTCGTACCCGCGGCCGGCTTCGAATCGTCATCGAGCACGAGATTCGACAGGCCAAGCGTGGTGATGGATAGGGCTTTACGTATGTATCCCATTCCGAATCGGCCTCCCCGATATTTGAGCTACGGCTTGATAGCAGCCCACCCGGACGTCGCCGAAAACGCGAAGGGGGCCGCGAGCGGCGGTGACCTCCGCCTCCCGCGGCCCCCGACGGAGCCTCGGCGATCCTGCAGCCCTCCGCCCCTAGCTCACACGGCGGTGCACTGCCCCGACTTCTGGCCGTGTACCACGTTCGGCAAACCTTCGGAGTCGCCGAACTGGGCCGCCGGCGAGTTGCCGTAACACGCGAGGCTGCCGAAGATCGTGTTCGTCACGATCTCGGTCGAGTCCGGCGTCCCGAGGTCGCCGATCGTCACCCCGATGTTGTTCAGGATCGTCGCGCTCCCGTGGATGGTGTTGCGCAACACCCCGAACCAGGCCCCCCGCCAACCCTGGATGTCCAGGTTGCGGGTGATCGTGTTTTCCTTGATCGGGAAGTTGATGTACGGGTTCAGCGTCGGGCCGGGACCCCCGCCGATCGAGACCACGTTGCCGAACACTTTCACGGCCGTGAGGTACATCGTGAGTGGTTCCCTCGCGGAGATCCCGCCGCCGACGATGTCTTCGGTCGTGTTGAATTCACAGGGCGGTTCGGGTCCGATCGCTCCGGGGCTGCATCCGAGCCCCAGGACGGCCCCCTTGCCGACGTTCACGGCTCCCTTCACGACCACGGTCGCGACCGTGAAGGCGTCGAAGCACGACCCCGGCGCGAGCGTCAGGTTCCCGTGCACCGTCAAGGTCGAGCCCGCGGGCACGTAGGCGTTGCCGGTCACCGTCAGGCTCCCGACCGCCCCCGACAGCGACTTTCCGGCGCTGGGGCAGATCTTGGGCCCCACATTCGGGTCGGCAGACGCAGGCGAGCTGGCGACGGCCATCCCAACCAAAACCGCCAGACATGGCAGGTACTTGCGCATCGATCCTCCTCTCGATGGTTTCCGGGTCCGCCGAAAGGGCGTTCTCCGGGCCCGCGCTACTCCTTGCACGGCGCGCCAGGCTCGACGCTTTATACCAGCGCCCCGCGTTCAGCTTCCTTTCACGTTCGCTTGCCAGCATGGCGCCATGCGTCTGCTGGTCGTCGACGACGACCCCTCGGTGCGCGAAGCGCTGGCTCTGGTGCTCGACCTGCACGGCTTCGAGGTCGCGACCGCGGTGGACGGCCGCGAGGCGATCCGCACGCTGGCGGTCCAGTCCCCCGACGCGGTCGTGCTCGACGTGCTGATGCCGGGGTTGGACGGGCTGGAGGTGTGTCGGCGCATGCGTGCCACCGGCGACCGCACGCCCGTGCTGATGCTCACCGCCCGCGCGGAGGTCAGCGACCGCGTGGCCGGGCTGGAGGCCGGCGCCGACGACTACCTCGCCAAGCCGTTCGCCCGCGAGGAGCTCATCGCCCGCCTGCGAGCGCTGTTGCGGCGCACCGGCTGGGAGGGGGACGCGGAGCCGACCCTGCGCTACGGCGACCTCGAGCTGGACCCGGTGGCCCATGAGGCCCGCCGCCGGGGACGGGCCCTCGAGCTGACCCGCACCGAGTTCCTGCTGCTGGAACTGCTGATGCGCCACCCCCGGCAGGTGCTCACCCGCGGCACCATCTTCGACGGCGTGTGGGGTTACGACTTCGGCCCGGCCTCCAACTCGCTCGAGGTGTACGTCGGCTACCTGCGGCGCAAGACCGAGGCCGAGGGCGAGCCCCGTCTGATCCACACGGTCCGCGGAGTCGGCTACGTGTTGAGGTCCCCGCGATGACCCGCACCCCCCGCAAGCCGGCGAGCTTCCGCCACCGCATGGTGCTGCTGGCTGCCGGCGCGGTCGCCGCGGCGATCGTGATCGCCTCCGTGGTCGTGTACGTCGTCACCCGCAACGAGCTCCGCAGCCAGCTCGACGCGAGCCTCCGTTCCAAGGTCGCCCCCGGGCGTCAGTTCGTGAAGATCGAATCCCACCTCGACCCCAAGCAGCTCCTCCAGCTGACACGTGAAGGCAAGCTGCCCCCGGTGCTCGCCCCGATGTCGGGCGCCTACGGCTTCTCGGCCAAGGCCAACGGCACGGTCCAGCAGCTGGCGACCCCCACGCCCGCAGGCACCGTGATCGCGAAGCCGTCCTCCGGCGCGTCGCCCACCCCGGCAAGCGCTTCACCGGCCGGGGGAGGCGTCGCACAGGGTGGAGGCGTGGTCACCTTCGAAGGCACCGAAGGCAGCGGTCGCGAATCCAAGTCCAGCGCGCACGGGGGCGGCGGCGGGAGTGAGGAAACGTTCACCTTCCACCGCGTCCTGCACGATCCGCCCACCCGCCCGGTCGCGCTCGCCCAGCTGCGTCTGCGCCTGCAGGGGACGGCGGTCGAAGGCTCGAGCGGTTACGTGCAGCTGGTGCTCGCCGACGGCGAAGTCCTGGGCTCGACCAGCAAGCACTCGCAGCTGCCCATCACCCCCGCCACCCGGGCGGTCGCGTCCGGGCATCGGGACTCCTTCTACAGCACGGTCGACGCCCACGGAACGGCGGTGCGGGTGCTGACCTCCCGCGCCGCCGAGGGCGCCGCCTGGCAGGTCGCGCTGCCGCTGGCGAACCTCAACAGCACCCTCGACCACCTGCGGCTGGTGCTCGCGATCGTGGTGCTCGGGGGAATCGCGCTGGCGGCAGCCTTGGGGCTGCTCGTGTCGCGCGCCGCGCTCGTGCCGGTCCGCCGCCTCACGGGGGCCGCCGAGCGGGTGGCCCGCACCCAGGACCTCGGCCACCGGATCCCGCCGGGTGGGCAGGACGAGCTCGGCCGCCTGTCGGCGAGCTTCAACACGATGCTGGCCGCACTCGAGCGCTCGCGGCTGGCCCAGCGACAGCTGATCTCCGACGCCTCACACGAGCTCCGCACCCCCCTCACGAGCGTCCAGGCCAACCTCGACGCGCTCGCGCTCGGCGACCGCCTGCCGGAGCAGGAGCGCGCCCGCATCCTCGCCGCCGCCCAGGCCCAGCTGCGCGAGCTGGGGGTGCTGGTGTCGGACCTCGTGGATCTGTCGAAGAACGAGGTCGAGCGGGTCGAGCTCGAGGACGTGCGACTCGACCTCGCGGCCGCGACCGCGATCGAGCGCGTCCGGCTACACGCCCCTCGTTCGCGCTTCACGCTCGACGCCGAGCCCTGCCTGGTGCGGGCCGCACCGGCCCGGCTGGACCGTGCGATCGCAAACCTGCTCGACAACGCCGTCAAGTGGAACCCCTCCTCCGAGCACGGGGGTCCGATCGAAGTGCGCGTCCGCGAAGGCACCCTCGAGGTCCGCGACCACGGCCCGGGGATCGCCGAGCCGGACCTCCCGCGCGTGTTCGACCGCTTCTACCGCGCACCCGCCGCCCGCGGGCTCCCCGGTTCGGGGCTGGGGCTGGCGATCGTCAGGCAGACCGCGGAGGCGCACGGGGGATCGGTCCACGCGCACAACGACCCCGACGGTGGCGCACGGCTGACGCTCGAGCTGCCGCCGGTGCCGATGCGAGCCGACGAGCTCGCCGCGACCGACCTCCCGGGCCAGCCGCACGAGCCTCGGCTTCACCAAGCTCCTCGCTCGCTCTAAGCGGATTCTCAGCTCGGCCCGGCTTGATGGGCCACGCGCGCGAGTGCGCGTTCCGTGAACCGCGAACGGAGGCTCTGCGATGCCACGCCCCCAACCTCACACGAGCACGAAGCGCCCACCGGCCCCGCGGGCGGCCCTGCTTGCCACGCTGTCGGTGGTGGCGGGCACCCTGCTGGCCGCCTGCGGTGGCTCGAGCTCACCGTCGGCGTCGAGCCCCGCCGCCAGGGAACACACCTCAGAACAGCAGGCCGAATCCAAGTTCGTCGATTTCGCCAGGTGCCTGCGCGAACACGGCATCCAAGCCGAAGCCATCTCCCATCCCGGCGGCGGTCACGGGCTCAAGATCAACCCCGGCGCGGCCACCGGGCCGGCTGCGGTGGAAGCGGCGGAAAGAGCCTGTGCGCGCTACCGGCCCGAACCCCAGCGGGGGAACGCCTCCCCGCAGCAGAAGGTTGAAATGGAAGAAGCCCGCCAGAAGTTCGCGAAGTGCATGCGCGAACACGGGATCGAGGTCGAAGTGAGCTCCTCCGGGGGCATCTTCATCCACGCGACCCCGGGCCACGGCGGACCGAACCCGGAAAGCCCGGCCTTCAAACAGGCCCAGGCGACGTGCCAGAAGCTGCTGCCGGGCGGGGGCCCGTAGGCCGCCCGTCCGGACGCGGGGAGCCCTTCACGAACCTCCTCGCTCGCTCTAAGCAAATTCTCAGCCCGTGGGCGCTTGATGTCCACATATCCGACGAGCCGCCGTCAGTCGGCACTCCGCAGGAGGAGTCTCAATGCCCCACTTCCACCGCACCGCCTCCCCGAAAGCCACGCGCCCGGCGCCCCTCGGCCGCGTCCTCGCCCTGTCAGCCACGGTGCTCCTCACCGGTGCCTCGCTGGCGGCGTGCGGAGGCTCCTCGGACCCGGCATCCGGCGAACGAGCCCGGGAACAGCAGGCCGAAACCAAGCTCGCCGACTTCGCCAGGTGCATGCGCGAACACGGCGTCCACGCGGAAACGGCGACCGGACCCGGGGGCGGCCACGGCATCAAGATCGGCGGCCCGGGCGGTGAACCGAAGAGCCCGGCCGTGATGGAAGCGGCCCAGAAGGCCTGCGCGCGCTACCGGCCCACGCCGAAGAGCGTGAACCTCTCGCCCCAGCAGAAAGTGGAACTCGAAGAACGGCTCCAGAAGTTCGCCAAGTGCATGCGCGAACACGGGATCAAAGTCGAAACGAGCACCGCCGGCGGCGGCATCCAGATCGGGATCCACCACGTCGGCAGCGGCGGACCGAACCCCGAAAGCCCGGGCTTCCAGCAGGCCCAGAACGCCTGCCAGAAGCTGCTCCCGAAGGGCCCGGGGGGAAAGGGAGGGCCGTTCCCGGCGAAGGGCGAATCGCCCGCGAAGGGCGAATCGAAGTCGGACGGGTCTGAATCGGGCGGCAACGCCAGCTTCCAGATGAGCGCGGGCGGCAGCTGAGCGGTGGACTCTCCGCCGCTGCAGGGGCAGGACGGAGCCGCGGACGGCGCGTCCACGCCCACCCAGCCGCTACCCGCCTCGAGCTCGACGCTTCCCGCGCCGGGGTGGGCGGGACAGGACCCACCGGGCGGCGACCCAACCGGGTCGGGCGACGGCAACGGCGACGGGACCAGCGAGCGCACCCACAGGCTCACGCGCCGGCGTCTGGCCGCTGCCGCGCTGCTCGCCGCGGTGATCGCCGTGGTCGCGATCGTGCTGGTGAGCGGGCGCCACGGCAAGGGAGGAACGCCCGCCGCCGGGATCCCCGCCGGGGACACCACCGCCACGGTGGAACGGCGGACCCTGACCGAAAGCTCGACGGTGGACGGAACGCTCGGCTACGGAGCGACGCTCGAACTGTACGACCGCCTGGCCGGCACCTACACGTGGCTGCCGTCGGTGGGAGCCACGATCGCGCGCGGCGACACCCTGTTCCGGGTGGACAACCTGCCGGTCGTGCTGATGTACGGGTCGGTGCCGGCGTACCGAACGCTGAAGAAGGGCGTCAGCGCCGGCCCCGACGTGGTGCAGCTGAACCGTAACCTGATCGCGCTCGGGTACGACCCCTACGGTGCGATCACCGACGTCGAAGACTTCAGCGAAGCGACGGAGGCAGCCGTGCGCCGCTGGCAGAAGGCCGAGGGCCTCTCCGACACGGGCACGGTGGAACTCGGCCGAGTCGTGTTCGCCCCCTCCGCCCGTCGTGTGACGGCCCTCAAGGTCGCGCTCGGGCAGGACCCCACCGCGGCGGAAGTGGAGGCTTCCGAGGCCGCTGAAAACGGCCCGCCCGCGACCACGCCGGGCGCCGGCGAAGCCGGCAAAGAACCCGCGGGCGAATCCCCGAGCCACAAGCACAAACCGAAACACCACAAACCGGCGCCAGCTCACGACAAACCGCACACCAGCAAGGAGCCCGACCAGGACAGCCGGCCGAAGACGGGCAAGGCAAATGAAGGCACCGCCCACGACGCCGCCGACGACTCGCCCACGAAAGGCGCCGACGAACCCGCCAAAAGCCCCGGGGCGAGCGAACGCAGCGCCGGGGCCGGCGAGGCGGTGCTGACCACGACCTCCACCCAGCAGCTCGTGCAGCTGAAGCTCAAACCCGAACAGCAGCAGCTCGCCCACGTCGGCCAGCGGGCCCCGGTGCTGCTCCCCGGCGGAGGGACGGTGCCGGGGACCGTGATCGAAGTCGGGACCGTGGCCAGCGAAGCGAAAAGCCCGGAAGACGAACGCGGCGGCGGCGCGGCCGGCGAATCGGGCAGCGAAACCACGATCCCGGTCACGCTCGCGCTCAGTCGCCCGGTGCCCCACCTCGACCAGGCCCCCGTGAGCGTCGAACTCGTCAAGGGAGTGCGCAAGGAAGTGCTCGCCGTTCCCGCCACCGCCCTGATCGCCACTGCCGGAGGCCGCTACGCGATCCAGGTCCTCGAAGCTGGCCGGCGGGTGCAGCTGGGCGTCACCCCTGGGATGTTCGCCAACGGCTACGTGCAGGTGGAAGGGCCCGGGCTGCACGAAGGCCAGACCGTGATCGAGTCCGAATGAACGCCGCCACCGGGGAGGCGGTGCTGGAGCTCCGACACGTGACCAAGAGCTACCCCGGAGGAGTGCAGGCGCTGCGCGACGTGGACCTCGTCGTGAGCGGGGGGGAGCTGTGCGCGATCGTGGGCCCCTCCGGCTCTGGGAAGTCCACCCTGCTGCACATCATGGGCACCCTCGAACGCCCCTCTGCCGGGACGGTGAGGATCGCCGGCGTGGACGTGGCCAGCGCCTCGGATCGCGAGCTCGCGGCTCTGCGGGCGCGGCGGATCGGCTTCGTCTTCCAGCAGTTCCACCTGCTCGAGTCCTATAGCGCCCTGGAGAACGTCGCCACCGGGCTGCTGTACGCGGGCGTCCCCGCCCGTCGCCGGCGGGTGCTCGCGCGGGAGGCGCTCGAACGCGTGGGGCTCGGCAGCCGCGCCGGACACACCTCTGCGCTGCTCTCGGGCGGGGAGCGCCAGCGGGTGGCGATCGCCCGCGCGCTGGTGACGGCCCCGGCGATCGTGCTCGCCGACGAGCCGA
>DATJOU010000342.1:0-2067 GCA_035506775.1 Solirubrobacteraceae bacterium
CTCGCCGTCGAGATCGAGGTAGTCGAAGTCGTCCGCGCGAGGCACCCGCGAGTACCCCGGCTGGTGCGGGTCGGAGTGACGCAGCTCAATGCTCGTCGACGGCGGGCTGGCGCTCATCCCCGCCAAGGTAGCGTTGACTACCGGGGCCGGCGGGGCGACGTAAGCTTGCGCGGATGCCACGCCGTTGCGAGTGGGCGGACGGCGACGACCCGCTGATGCTGTCCTACCACGACGACGAGTGGGGGGTCCCGTCACACGACGACTCCCAGCTCTTCGAACTGCTCACGCTGGAGGGCGCCCAGGCGGGCCTCTCCTGGAGGACGATCCTCCACAAACGAGAGGGCTACCGGGCGGCGTTCCGCGGCTTCGACCCGGCAGCGGTGGCCCGCTTCGACGCCCGCAGGCTCGAGTCCCTGCTGAGGGACCCCGCGATCGTCCGCAACCGTCTGAAGGTGCAATCAACCATCGACAACGCCCGCCGGATCCGCGAGGTGCAAGGGCAGTTCGGGACCTTCGACGCCTACATCTGGCAGTTCGTGGACGGGGCCCCGATCGTCGGTCGCCGACGGCGGCTGGGAGATCTGCCGGCCCAGACGCCCGAGTCCAAGGCGATGAGCAAGGACCTCAAGCGCAGGGGCTTCCGCTTCATCGGCCCCACGGTCTGCTACGCGTTCATGCAGGCGGCCGGCCTGGTCAACGACCACGTCGTGACCTGCTTTCGCTACCGCGAGCTCTGAGCGCCCCGACGCGCGACGCTCGCGGCCGGTGGGGCGCCCCCGTGGCGGTGTTACCGTCACGGGATGGCTGAGGTCGCCGGTCGCGGCGCCGATGGGATCGCCGGCCAGCCGGCTCCTGCGGCCGCCACCAGTGCAGAACCGAACCGTTGGGCGGTCCTGGCCCTGCTCAGCGTGGCCCAGCTGATGGTCGTGCTCGACGCGACGATCGTGACGATCGCGATCCCCTCGGCCCAGGAAGCGCTGCACTTCTCCACCGAGAGCCGGCAGTGGATAGTCACCGCCTACGCGCTGGCGTTCGGCAGCCTGCTGCTGCTGGGAGGCAAGCTCGGGGACCTGTTCGGGCGCAAGTGGACGCTGATCGTCGGCCTGGCCGGGTTCTCGCTCGCCTCGGCGCTCGGGGGATTCGCCCAGAGCTTCGGCGTGCTCGTCACCGCCCGGACGCTGCAGGGTGCGTTCGGTGCGCTGCTCGCGCCGTCGGCGCTCGGGCTGCTGACGGTGACCTTCGCGAGATCTCCCGACCGCCCGACGGCGTTCGGGATCTTTGGCGCAATCGCCGGAGGGGGCGCATCGCTGGGGCTGATTCTCGGCGGTGCCCTGACCCAGGTGCTGTCGTGGCGGTGGTGCCTGTACGTCAACCTCGTGATCGCCGTTCCCACGACGATGGTGGCGCTGCGCCTGCTGGTCAACCAGGGCTCTCCGGAGCGGGAGCCGATCGACATCCCGGGGGTTCTGACCTCGGCGCTGGGGCTGTTTGCGCTGGTGTTCGGCTTCTCCAACGCCGAGACCCACTCCTGGGGCGCCACGGCGACGGTCGTGGCGCTCGTGGCGAGCCCGGTGCTGCTGAACGCCTTCGTGCTGATCGAGCGCAGGGCCGCCCATCCGCTGCTGCCGCTGCACATCATCTGGAACCGCGCCCGGGGAGGCGCCTACACGACGATCGCGCTGGCGGGTGCGGGCGTGTTCGCCGTGTTCCTGTTCCTCACCTACTTCCTGCAGCAGCAGCTCGGCCTTTCACCGCTCACCACGGGGCTGGCGTTCCTCCCGCTGACAGGGGTGCTGGTGGTCACCTCGACCACGGTCCAGACCCGCGTGATCCAGCACACCGGGGTGAAGCCGCTGGTGCTCACCGGCACGACGCTCGGTGCGATCGCGATGTTCCTGTTCACGCAGCTGACGCCGGGATCCGCCTACGCCGCCGACGTGCTCCCCGGTCTGGTGGTCCTCGGGGTGGGAATGGGATGCATCTTCGCGCCGGCCTTCTCGACCGCGACCCTGGGCGTGGAGGGACGCGAGGCCGGGGTCGCCTCGGCGATGGTCAACACCTCCCAGC
>DATJOU010000343.1:0-5581 GCA_035506775.1 Solirubrobacteraceae bacterium
GATGTTCCCTGCCTTCGCCCACTTCCGCCGCACGGCCACGAGGGACGCGGAGCTGGGCGGAGCCCAGATCAAGAAGGGGGAGAAGGTGGTCATGTGGTACGTGTCCTCCAACCGCGATGAGAGCCGCTACGAGGATCCGGACCGATTCGACATCCACCGCAACCCCGAGCACCAGGCCTTCGGTGCCGGCGGCCGGCACTTCTGTCTCGGTACCGCGCTGGCGCGGATGGAGCTGCGGATCATGATCGAGGAGACGCTCCGCCGTTACCCGCGGATCGAGCTCGACGGCCAGCCGGTGGCTGCCGAAGCGCTGTTCGTGAACCAGCTCAAGACGCTCCCGGTGCGGCTCCTGCCCGCCCCTGCGTCCGCCCCCGCGGGCTGAGGACGGCCCCGGGCGGGTACGGCGGTCATCGCTGCCCGCCGGCCACTTCGGCGAGCGGGGGAAGCGGCCGGTGTGCGACCTCGCTCGCCTCGTCCCGGTCGAGCCCGAAGCTGCGCAGCACCAGCTCGGCGTGCGTGCTGTCGGCGTCCTCGCCGAGTTCGCCCACCAGCCGGGCGTGGATCACGGCGAACAGCGCCCCGGCGCTCGCGTTGAGGGCGAGCCGCTCGTCGGAGACGTCGAAGCGGCCGGCGCGGATGCCCTCGCGCAGGTCGCTGCGGGCCGCCTGGCCGAGGACCGACCAGGCGATCCTGTAGGGCGCCTCCAGGCGCACGAGCAGCCAGGCCCAGTTCGCGTCCTCGCCGGTCACCCGCACCAGGTGGCGGTGGGCGATGCTGATCTTCTCCGCCGGGTCCGTGACCTTCGCCTGGCGTTCCTGGAGCCGTCGAAGCTGCTTGGCCAGCTCCTCGGCGAGCAGCGCGTCGAGCAGCTCGTCCTTGGTGGGGAAGTAGTTGTAGAACGAGCCGATGGCGATGTCCGCCCGCCCGGCGATCTCGGCGATCGTCGTCTGTTGGACGCCGTTGGCGGCGAACAGCTCCCGCGCGGCCGCCAGCAGTCCGGCTCGCGTCCTGGCCTTGCGGCGCTCGACCCGGCCGCCCTCCGTCGGGGTCTCGGCCCCGGGGGTGGGGGGCACCGGCGGATTCTCGAGGGTCGCCTTCACGGCCATGAAGTGAATATAGCATCAAGATTGAATATAAATTCATTTCTTGTTATGGTGAGCGCCGTCGTCAACCGCGAGCACCGCCTGGAGGTGGGGAATCCGTGAGCAGCGAGGAGACATCGGTTTTGATCGTCGGAGGGGGCGGGGCGGGGCTCACCGCGTCGATGTTGCTGGCGCGGCTGGGAGTTGACCACGTGCTCGTGAACGCGAAACCGGGCACCTCCGAGCTGCCGAAGGCGCACGTCCTCAACCAGCGGGCGATGGAGATCCTCGACGACGTCGGTGCGGCCGAGGAGGTGTCCCGTCACGGAACCCCTGGCCCGAACATGGCCGCCACCGCCTACTACGCGGGGCTGGCGGGACCCACCGAGGAGTACGGGCGTCGGATCGCCCGCCTGGAGTGCTGGGGAGCCGGCGGCGAGGACGAGAACTGGAGGGCGGCGAGCTCGTGGATCCAGCACAACCTGCCGCAGATCCGCCTGGAGCCGATCCTGCGCCGGCGTGCCGAAGAGCTCTCCCCGGGGCGGGTGCGCTTCCACCACGAGCTGCTGAAACTGGAGCAGGACGACGACGGCGTCACCGCCGAGATCCGCGACCACGGCTCCGGTGGCGACTACACGGTGCGCTCGCGGTATCTGATCGGGGCCGACGGTGGGCGCCGGGTGGCCCGCGAGATCGGCGTCGAGTATGAGGGGCTCGGGGTCATCACCCAGACCGCGACGCTGCACGTGAGCGCCGACTTCTCGCGCTGGGCGCCGGACCCCGACGTGCTGATCCGCTGGCTGCTCTGCCCCCAGGCGGGCATCAGCGCGGTGATGGTGCCGATGGGCCCCGAGCGCTGGGGCCCGGAATCGGAAGAGTGGGTGATCCACGTCAACTACCCCGTCGAGGATCCGCGGGCGCAGTCCGACGAGCAGGTCGAGGCCGACGTGCGACACGCACTGGGGATCGGCGAGCACCCGATGGAGATCAACAAGATCACCCGCTGGTCGGTTGACGCGGTGATGGCCTCCGCCTTCTCCGCGGGCCGCGTCCACCTGGTCGGCGACGCGGCCCATCGCCATCCTCCGACGGGCGGCCTCGGGCTCACGAGCGCGATCCACGACGTGGCCAACCTGTGCTGGAAGCTCGCGGCGGTGCTCGCCGGCCACGCAGCTCCCGAGCTGCTGGACAGCTACGAGCCCGAGCGGCGCCCGACCGACGAACGCAACGCGCAGCGTTCGCTCGAGAACGCCGTCAACCAGTTCCTGATCGTCGGAGCCGCCGGCGTCTCGCACGAGCACAGCGAGGAGCAGAACCTCGCCGCGCTTCGCCGCCTGTGGAGCGGTCGTGCGGAGGACGCCGGGCACCGGGCGCAGGTGATGCGCCACATCCGGGCCCAGTCGATGGAGTTCAGCGAGCTGAACGTCGAGCTCGGCTACCGCTACGACTCGGCCGCGATCGTCGATGACGCCACCCCCGAGCCGCCGTCACCCGACCCGATCCGCGTCTACCGGCCCTCCACTCGGCCCGGCTCGCCGCTGCCCCACGCCTGGATCGACGACGACCACGGAGGCCGGCGTGCGATCAGGGAGCTCGTGCGCCCGGGGATGTTCCTCGTCATCGCCGGCGAGGAGGGCGAGGCCTGGTGCCACGCGGCCCGCCGGCTGGCCGACGACGCCCGGGTGCCGCTGGAGGCGGTGCGGATCGGGCACCTCGACGGCGACCTGTTCGATCCCCGGTGCACGTGGCTGCGCAACCGGGAGATAGGACCACGGGGCGCGATCCTGGTGCGTCCCGACCGCCACGTCGCCTGGCGCAGCATGGGTGCGACCGAGGATCCGGTCGCGGAGCTCGCCGCGGCGCTCGGCCGGGTACTGGCGCGTCCGCTCGAGCTGCCCCTCGCCGTCGCCTCCTAGGGCGGACGGCGGCCCGCTGCAATACCGTGCTGGGGCGAGTGAGCGTTCCCGTGCCCGCACCGCAGGGGCTCCGCGACCGCAGCGGCGCGGGAGCGCCCGCGCGTCCAGCGCCGGCTGCCGGCTGGGTGGTGGACTTCGAGGACGGCTCGCGGGGGATGCGCGAGCTGCTCGGTGGGAAGGGCGCCAACGTCGCCGAGATGACCCGCGTGCTCGGTCCGGAGCGGGTTCCGGCGGGGTTCACGGTCACCACCGATGCGTGCGTCGAGTACCTGCGCTCCGGAGCCTTCCCGGAGGGTCTGCTGGAGCAGGTGCAGAGTGCCCTCTCCCGCCTGGAGGCGCTCGCCGGGCGCCGCTTCGGGGACCGCTCCGACCCGCTGCTGGTGTCGGTCCGCTCCGGCGCCCGCGAGTCGATGCCCGGGATGCTCGACACGGTCCTCAACCTCGGCCTCAACGACGACACCGTCGAAGGGCTCGCCGCCCGCTCCGGGGACGAGCGCTTCGCGTGGGACTGCTACCGCCGGTTCGTGCAGATGTACGGCAACGTCGTCGCCGGGATCCCCGGGGAGCACTTCGAGGACGCGATCGCCGCCGCCAAGGAGCAGCGGGGCGTGTCGCTGGACACCGAGCTCGACGCTGAGGCCCTGCGGGGGCTGACGCTCGCCTTCAAGGGCCTGTACGAGTTCCCCGACGACCCGTCTGACCAGTTGCGCGGCGCGATCGGGGCCGTGTTCGACTCCTGGCAGGGAGCGCGCGCGATCGCCTACCGGCGCATCAACCACATCCCCGACGAGTGGGGGACGGCGGTCAACGTGCAGCAGATGGTGTTCGGCAACCTCGGCGAACGAAGCGGCAGCGGCGTGGCCTTCTCCCGGGACGAGCTGACGGGTGCTCCAGAGCCGTCGGGCGACTTCCTGCCCAACGCCCAGGGAGAGGACGTCGTCTCGGGGGTGCGCACCCCCAAGGACCTGGCCGAGCTGCGGGCCTGGATGCCGGAGGCCCACGAGCAGCTGCTGGAGATCCTGGGCACGCTCGAGCGCCACTACGGCGACATGCAGGACACCGAGTTCACGGTCCAGGAGGGCCGCCTTTACATGCTCCAGACGCGTGACGCCAAGCGTCCCGCGCAGGCAGCGGTGCGCTTCGCCATCGACGCCGTCGCCGAGGGGCTGCTCGATCGCGAGGCGGCGCTGCTGACGATCGACCCGAGCTCGCTGGACGCCCTGCTGCACCCGACCTTCGACCCGTCGGCCGAGATGCGGATCCTGGCTCGTGGCGTGGCGGCATCCCCGGGCGCCGCCAAGGGGGAGATCGCGCTCACCGCCCATGCCGCGATCGCGGCGGCCGCCGAGGGCCGGGACGTGATCCTGGTGCGGGCCTTCACCGAGGCCGACGATGTGGCTGGGTTCCACGCCGCCAAGGGCATCCTCACGAGCGAGGGCGGGAAGGCGAGCCACGCCGCGCTCGTCGCGCGCGGGATGGGGCGCCCGGCCGTGACCGGTGCCGCCTCCGTGGTCGTGGACGAGGCCGCAGGCGAGGTGCGGATCGGGGAGCTCGTGCTGCGGGCCGGCGAGCGGATCGCGATCGACGGCTCCCACGGGACGATCACGACCGACGACGTCCCGCTGGTCGAGCCGGAGATGTCCGAGCAGCTGCTGACGGTGCTCGGGTGGTCCGACGAGCTGCGCACGCTCGGCGTGCGGGCCAACGCCGACACGGGCACCGACGCGCGCCGCGCGATCGAGCTCGGCGCGGAGGGCATCGGCCTGTGCCGCACCGAGCACATGTTCCTGGGCGAGCGTCAACCGTTGATGGCGGCGGTGATCATGGCCGCCGACGAGCACCAGCGCGAGGCCGCGATCGCGCGCCTGGCGCCGCTGCAGCAGGCCGACTTTGAAGAGATCCTGCGTGTCCTCGACGGCCGCCCCGTCACGGTCCGCCTGCTCGACCCTCCCCTGCACGAGTTCCTGCCGCACCCGGAGGCGATGCCTCCCGGCTCTTCCGAACGGCGCCGGGTGGAGCAGCTGCAGGAGTCCAACCCGATGCTCGGCACGCGGGGCGTGCGCCTCGGCCTGCTCCACCCCCGCCTGTACGAGATGCAGGTCCGCTCGCTGCTCGCGGCCGCCCGGCAGGTTCCGGGGAGCGACGTCGAGGTGATGATCCCGCTCGTCGCCTACGAGCGGGAGCTCGACCTGGCCCGCGGGCTGGTCGAACGGGTCGCCGGCGAGCTGGGCTTCGAGGACGTCCGCGTGGGCACGATGATCGAGCTGCCCCGGGCCTGCCTGCAGGCCGACCGCATCGCCGAGCGGGCCGACTTCTTCTCCTTCGGGACCAACGACCTGACGCAGACGGCCCTCGGCTTCAGCCGCGACGACATCGAGGGGCGGCTGCTGGCGCGTTACATCGACGTCAGGATCCTCGACCGCTCGCCCTTCGAGACGCTCGACACACCGGGGGTGGGGGAGCTGATCCGGATGGGCGCATGGCTGGGACGCAAGACGCGCCCGCAGCTGACGCTGGGGGTGTGCGGCGAGCACGGCGGCGATCCCGACTCGATCGAGTTCCTCAACGGCTCCGGGATCGACT
>DATJOU010000344.1:0-16506 GCA_035506775.1 Solirubrobacteraceae bacterium
CGAACCGCGCGTGGCGGGACTCAAGCGAGCTAACCTCGCGGCCAAAGGTCTCGGCCGCCAACACCAGACGGTAACAGACGTCTCCCCGGGGACCTGGACGGGGCCGGCCCGCCAACCCGGAGCGCTAACGTCTGGGTATGCCCGGTGAGCACCCCGAGCGTGACCAGCAGGATCAGACGGGCGCCGTGGACTCGAGGGGCGTCCAACGGGACCCCGACCAGCTGCGGCCGCAAGTGACGGAAACGCCGGTGGGCGACGGGCGCGACCCGCGCGCCAAGGAACCCGCCCTGCGACGGCTGCACGCCGCCTCCGACGAGGTGCTTGCCGTGTTCGAGCAGAACCTACGCGACGACGCGAGCGCGGCCGGGGCGAGCGAGCAGGAGATCAGGGCCGCGCAGGCGGAGCACCCCGAGCACCCGTGACACGCCGAGCACCCGCCAAGCCGGCCGCTCCCGGCGGGGCACGGATCACCGTCGCGTAACGCGCCCGGGGGCCCCAGAGGTGCCCGCTCAGCCGTCGGACCGAGGCGGCCCGTCCGGTGTCACGACCGGCTCGCCCGGCGCCGTCTCCACGGGCGGATCCGGAGCCTGGGCGGCCAGCTTGCGGGCGTCCTTCCTGGCCTGCTTCAGCTCACGTCGCTCGCGAAGCCGGTTCTCACGATCGCGCTTTGCCATCGTCGTCTTCTTCTTGCCGCTCGAAGCCATGTGTATCCGTTCCCTGGTCGGAGAAGCGGGTCCGCCCTGGTCACGGCCGAGATCACGGCCTGCCACGCTGCCCGCGGGCCGGGCGCGATGGCCAGGGCGGAAGCGCTAGGTGAGTGTGACGTTTGCGGCCTTGGGTCCCTTGTCGCCGGGTTCCGCGTCATAAGAGACCTTTGCGCCTTCGGGGAGCGAGCGATATCCCTCTCCCACGATCGCGGTGTGGTGAACGAACAGGTCGCTCGACTGGTCATCGGGCGTGATGAATCCGAAGCCCTTGTCGTCGCTGAACCACTTCACGGTTCCGGTAGCCATCGTCTTGTCTCCTCCGGCTCGATAGTGCTGCGCCGTGCGGAGCTTCAAAGCAAGGGCTACGAGCGCTGGCACTGCTGCGTTGGACTAGGTTGCCCAACCTGAACTTTGCACCGTAGCAGCAGAGCAGGGGGGCCTCTGTGCCGGGTTGCTCGAGGTTTCGCTCGGCGGGGGCGTGGCCGCCCTCGTGCTCGCGCCCGGGCCCGCCGCGCGAATGCTGCTCCTCTGCCCGGGCGAGGCGAAGTCGCGCTTTGCCTGCTCCCAGGGTCGCCGGAGCGCGCTACGTGGTGATCGGCTGACACGACGAGGTGGCCTGCAGCCTTGCCCTGCGTGTGGCGGAGTGGAAATTCCACCGCCTATACTGCAAATACCACCTTCGCACGCTCCGACCGGTTCGTGTGCCCGTGGGCACCAGACGACAGGAGCGCAAAGATGCCCGGCCCGCAGCACCTTCGCCAGCAGGAACGACACGAGCAGAAGCTCAAAGAGATCCAGGAGCAGGTCGCCCAGGGGAGGCTGGTCATCAGGAAGATGACCGCCGAGGAGCGAGCCCTGTACCCGCCCCGGGGCGGAGCCACCTCCCGCCGTAAGCGCAGTTCCTACCGCGTCTAAGGCCGTCCGTGGACGCCCGCCAGCTCCAGGCATTGCGCGACCAGGCCGAGGCTTGTACCGGCGAAGTTGCGCGGGAGCGCACGATCGTCGAGATCGAATGTCGTTACCAGGGCGCCGATCACTGCGTCCGCGTGGGGGAGCCCGGCGCTGCGGGCGGAGCCACCGTAGAGGCGATCTTTCAGCTCGGACGTGACCAGTACACGATCCACAAGCGCTCTAACGGCTCGCTCGAGGCGCCCCTGGTGCTGCGCCAGAAGGACGTCTATACGGTGACCGATCTCAAGTAACGCGGGCCTTCGCGCGGTCGTGACGAGCTACTTGCGACGTTCGATCGCTCTGGAAGTGAGCGTCGGCCATCGACCCGGTCAAGGGTCCTGCGGACCGCGTCGCGATGGCCGAGGGAGCGACCGTTGACGAGGCACAACAGATTGAGGCCACGCAGCTCGAGTCGCTGCGGCGTGGCGTGTCTCAGGCGACAACCTCGCCCTCGCTGGCGAAGGCCGCGCTCACGGCCTGGGCGAGCTCCACATCTCTTGCGACATGGCCTACGTTCTCGCGCCGGCGAGCCGGCACGTTGCACGCCGAGACCGCAAGCGCCCTGTCGTTCGCTGGTTCGCTCGACCCGCGCACACGTTCGCCCACGTTGGCCGTTCTGGACTGCACGAGCATCGTGGGCGAGGTATCGGGTGCCCTGCCGACAGGGAACGCAGCGGCGTCCAAATCGAGTTCAGATTCGCCGATGGACCCGAACCCGGAACCTGGAGAGGAATAGTTGGGTGGCGGAGGCCTTTGGCGTCTGGAGCAGCGAGCGTTGCCGCGGTGTTGCCACGTGGGAGGACCGGCGGTGCGAGATCCTCGGGCCCCTCGCGTTCAGGGCAGCGCCGGCGGAGTCACGGGCAGCCCGGCTGACGCAGCCGCTCGATAAAGGCGGCGGTCCCAGGTCGCGACGGTCAGTGCCTCGCGGGGGAGGACCAGCGCGGCAGCCAGGTGGAGAGCGTCGCGGCTGCGGAGGTCGTGCTCGACGGTGAGTCTCGACGCCTCTTCGGCCAACCGCTGGTCCAGCTCGATCACACCGAACGCCGGCCACTCGTCCCGAAAGTGCGAAGCCGCGGTGTCGCCCGCCGCCACGGTGGTCGCTCGCACGGTCTCGACGAAGCCGATGCGGCACATGAACCAGCCGCTGGCTCGGGCCATGGTGTCGCGGATCGCCTCGCTTCCATCCTCGGCGACGTAGCGCTTCACCAGAGCGCTCGCGTCCAGGTACAGGTTCAGCGTTCTGCGTCCCGCTCGGACAGCACGAGCGAGGTGGCGCTCACCTCGCTCTGAACGAGCCGGGGCGCCTGCTTCGGGCGGGCGGCGGTGGGTGCCACGAGGCGCCCGTCGGCCACCAGCTCGCGCAGCCGATCATCCCCCGAGGCGGCCACCGCTGGCACGAGGTCCGCCACCGGCCGGCCGCGGAGGGTCACGCGAACCTGCTCACCACGACTCACGGACCGCAACGTCTTGCTGAGAGACTGCTTGAGCTCTCGGACACCGATCTCGCGCATGTGGACACCTTACCATTGATGAGGCCACAACGCAGCGGCGACAGCCAAGCCACCGGCCATGACTCGGCCGGTCGCGTGGGAACACCGTCGCCGCGACCGGGAGCGGCTCCGGCTGACCCCATGAGGTGGTACCTCACCCGCTCGTGGTGGAGGACCGCGCCGCCACGAACGCAGGTGCGCGGCGGCGGATCGCCTCACACCTCGTATTCGCCAACAGAGGGGGACCCTTCGCGCCCGCTCTCGCCGCTGAGCGAGCGTCTGAACTGAGTCCTCGCTGACGCTCGCTGCGGACGAGCAGCGAGCGCCTCGCCCAGCGCTCGCGAGGCGCCTCCTACGTCCCGGCTAAGCAGTAGTCCTGCCGCGGTGAGCCGCGGCTACCGAGATTCGTCCCAGGCGCAAGCGAGATTAGAGGCGAGCCAGATGCACGCGATGCCCGGTAGAGCGGGGTGTCGCCCGACGCGAGCGAGCCTGGCCGGGTCTAGGATGGACCCTCTCCCGACCCGAATGGAATTACTGCTGATGGCCGACTCAGAGGAGCTTGAGGCGCTCGCCGCCGAGGCGTTCATCTACGGCTTCCCATTGGTCTTCGATCTTCAAGAGGTCGACCGCTTTCGACGGGAGGGGATGGGCAGCGTCGCCCCGGCGCCGTTCAACTCGTTCAGTCACGCGACCCAGCTTGCAGGCCCAGGGGACAGGTTCGTCTCGATCAACAACGACACGGTCTATTCGATCGCGCAGCTCGACGTCAGCGGTGGGCCGGTGCGCCTGGAGGTGCCGGACAGTTCGGGGCGCTACTACGTGCTGCAGTTCATCGACGCCTGGACGAACAACTTCGCCTACGTCGGGCACCGCGCGACCGGCACCAAGGCGGGCACCTACCTGCTTGTCGCGCAAGGCTGGGACGGCACGGTGGCGGACGGTGAGACGGTCATCCGTTTTCCCACCGCAGTGGCCACCATCCTCGGCCGTTGGGCGGTCGACGGCGAGGAGGACATGGCAGCGGTCCGTGAGCTACAGGCACGGCTGACGCTCATGCCGACGAGCGATGGCGGGGATGGACTGCCGCCCCCGGACAACGCGGCCGACGACGCCCTGTTGACGTTCGAGCAGATGCGAGTCTGGATGCAGGCGTTTCCGCCCGCCGAGCGAGACATCGAGTACCAGCGGCGATTCGCGCCGCTGGGTCTTCTTGAGCCGACTTCGCCGTATGTCTCCCCGGACCCAGCCCTCGCGACCGCGCTGATCAACGGCCTCGCGGCCGGACGCGAGCACATCGAGGAGACGCTCAAGCATGGGGCCAGCCCGGAAGTCAACGGCTGGAAGCTGACCTACCACGCGTTCGACTACAACCTCGACTTCTTCGAGATCGGCGCGCTCGACGATCCTCGCTGGAAGATCGCCGATCCCAAGCTCCGCTACATCGAGCGCGCGCTGAGCGCGCGCGGCGGGCTGTGGGGAAACCACGGCTACGAGGCCGCCTACGCGATGGTCTACAACGACAGCGAGGGGACCCAGCTCGACGGCGCCAACCGATACACCGTGGGCCTGCCGACCTCGCCGCCCGTCGGCGCCTTCTGGTCGATCACGATGTACGACCTGCCCGACTTCTACCTCGTCGCGAACCCCATCGGCCGGTATTCGATCGGCGACCGCACCCCGGGACTGCAATACGGCGACGACGGATCGCTGACGATCACCATTCAGCGCGACGAACCGGCCACGCCCGAGGCACGCGCCAACTGGCTGCCCAGCCCGCCCGGTCAATTCCGGCCGATTCTGCGCATGTACGAGCCTGCCAACGCGGTTCTTGACGGCGAATACGAGCTGCCGCCAATAGTTCGCATCAACTGATGCCGCACGCTCACCAGCGGTCCGCCGCATGGGACTGCTGGTTTACAGAGCGATGCGATCGCGCGCGGCACCTGATCCGACGCTTTTGCTCCGGACGACGAGCAGGAGTCTCGCTGACATGCAGTTAGGCCTCTGCTTTGCCGTCGAAGCGGGGCGGCCGCAGGCGGAGGCCATCGCGCCCTGTGGATGGCAGCCCTCTGGGTCAACGCGCCCCCTGTCGGGCCAAGCGATACGACACTAAGAGATTCCCCTTTGCAGCGGGATCGTTGTGATTTCGACAACGAAATGCACTTGGTAGGACGGCTTTCAAACCCCTCTGATTCGCTTGCGTCGGTGCTGGTGGCCTCTGGGGCTGAGAAAGGAGGCGATGCATCGAGACGGATGTGATCTCCCCGGTGCGACGGCTCGGGAGAGGTGTCGTTCAGCGTGTGGTCTGCCAGGCGCTGGCGGGTGGGGTGCGACGAGCCTTAGCGACATCGCTTGAGGTTCCCGTCTAGGGGCCCGGCGAGCGAGTGGTCGAGCACCACCTCGCGCAGCAGCGCATTCACCACCTCGGGCGCCTCCATGTTGACCATGTGCCCGACGCCCGGAACTGTGAGTTTGCGCGCGCCGGGAATCCGGTCGGCCAGGACGTCGGACATCTCGTGGAAACATGGGACGTCCAGCTCGCCTATGACGACGGTCGTCGGCGCGGCAATCGTCGCCAGGAGCTCGATGCTTTTCGGGTGCGGCGCGTGCGGGTCGACGCTTGTCCAGTTCACGCCGGAGTAGTCGCCGACCATCTCTGCGAGCCGGCGCGCGAGCTCTGGCGCGCGCTGCGCGGGGACGAAGAGGTCGTGGTGAAGCCACGCCTCCTTCGCACCGTCCAGACCGCCGGAGCGGAGGCCTTCGCCGACTGCTTGGAGACCGCGCTCAGAGTCGGGATCCCACGGCACGCCATCGAGCACGGCGTCGAGCAGCACGAGTGACCGCACCCGTTCGGGTGCGACTAGCGTCGCCTCGACCACGATGCGACCACCCATAGAAAGCCCCACGAGCACAGCTGTGTCGATCTCGAGATGGTCCGCCAGCCGCCAGAGATCGTCGGCGTGGGAGTAGGCGGTGTCGGCGTCCCGTGTCGAGCGGCCGAATCCGCGCGCGTCGTAGCGGACCACCCTTGCGATGTCGTTCAGCGCAGGCACTTGCTCGTCCCACATGCGTGCGTCGAGCGCGAGCCCGTGCACGAGCACAACCGGAACGCCGTCTCCCTCGGCCTCGTAGTACAGCTGGCCGCCCGGCACACCCAGCATTGCCACGATGCGATTTTACTTCGCGGGGGGCCGGCCTGGCCGAGGCCAACGCGACATCAGCGCATTGATCGCCGCTCCTTGGAAACAGATCGCACGTGCGCCGAATAGGGCCACCCAAAGTATCGCGATCTCGCGGATGCGCGTGCCACCGGCGTCCTGGACGCCCACGTATTCGCCAAGCGGAGGGGTGCCAATGCACCTGCAGGGCTGACCGTCGGTGCGGCGTTGGCCCATCCGTCGCTCGCTATTTCGAGGTCGCTGGGCGAGCTCCAGGCGGCAGTGATCAGAATTCTCGGGGCACCTGGGCGGCGGCTTAGCATCCGCGAGGTGAGGTTTACCGCTATGCGCGCTGAGCACGCCGCGCGCTCGCAGAACGCGGGGCTCGGCTCTCGCCCTTGGGCCGATTAGGTGCGGCTCTTTTCCGTGCGGGGCCGGCCGGCCGGCTCAGTCTGAGCAACTCGGCCACGCCAAGCTGGATGCCCTTGGTGAGGACCCCTATGTCGTCGGCGCTGTCGTAGTCGCCGGTGACGCCGAAGTAGAGCCCGCCGTCGTAGGAGAAGATCGCGATCGAGATCCGGACGTTGCCGATCAGGGGAACGAAGGGGAACGATTCGAGCAGCCTCCGCCCGAGCGTCTTCAGGGGTTGCTGGGGACCGGGCACATTGGTC
Source organism: Solirubrobacteraceae bacterium (assembly GCA_035506775.1). Taxonomy (GTDB): domain Bacteria; phylum Actinomycetota; class Thermoleophilia; order Solirubrobacterales; family Solirubrobacteraceae; genus Palsa-744. The sequence continues at coordinate 6,978 of DATJOU010000344.1, forward strand.
ACGCCCAGCTGGACCCCTAGGTTGGGGGACCGGGCGGCGGCGCGGCCACCGAGCGCGAGCAGCAGCGGAGGCGCGAACCCCGAAAGAGAGGTGAGCACCTCGCCGGCCACGGCCTGGCCCGACTGCTTGAGGCTGTCCATCTGGGTGCGCACCGTCTGCAATCGCTCGGCCGGGTCCTCCGTGCCGACGGGCAGCGTGGGGACCATCGCGGAGACCCTGTTGTTGTAAACGCCGTGCTCGCCCGGCCGGCGGACGGACACGGGAACGAGAACACGGACAGCGCGTCCCTCGACGCTCTCGCCGCGGCTCTCGAGGAGCGCTCGCAATCCGCCGGCGACGCTGGTCAAGACGACGTCGTTGATCGTCCCGCCGAGGGCCGAGCGAATCTCCTTGACATCGCTCAGGGACACGTAGGTCGTGCTCCACGTGCGGTGCGGTCCGATCGATCCGGTGAGCGAGGTGGAGCCCAGCGGTCGCAGCATTCCCGCCGCGGAGCTCATCCCCCGGAGGAGCCCCTGCACCTGCTCGAGCGTCGCTCGCGGCCGGCGTATCGCTGCCCGTATGACGCGGACCTGCTCGGTGGGGTTGACCGCCTGGCGGGTCAGCGTGCGCAGGACGAGCTCCGCGCTGCTGGGTTCGGGGGCCGGCTGCCAGGTGTGTCCGGACGGGTGGGGCGGGCTGTCGTCGAACATCACCGTCATCAGATCAGTCGCCGAAACGCCGTCGACCATTGAGTGGTGGACCTTGGACAGCAGCGCCCAGCGGTTCTTGCTCAGACCCTCGATCATCCAGATCTCCCACAGCGGCCTCCGGCGATCCAGGTGCTGAGCGAAGATCCGGGCGGCGGTGCGGCGTAGGACGTCCTCCGTGCCGGGAGCAGGAAGGGCGCTGTGGCGCAGGTGGTATGCGAGCTTGAAGTGTGGATCGTCCACCCACACCGGCCGCCCCAGCGCGAGCGGGACGAAGCGGACCCGCTGGCGGTAGCGGGGAACGGCATCAAGCTTGCCGGCGACCATCTCCTCGAGGCCCTCGAACGAGGGCGGGGCACCTTCGAAGATGCTCACGCCGCCGATGTGCATCGGGGTGTTGGAACCCTCGATATGCAGGAACGAGGCGTCCTGCGGACTCATCCAGTCCATGCAGACTCCTCCGCGAGGATCTCCGCCAGGAGCCGGTAGATGTCGCGGTGGACCGACATCCCCCCGTGGCTCGAGTCGACCTCCACGTGGCGGGCCCCGGGATCGAGGCACGCCTGCCACGAAACGATGCCGTCGCTGCGGGAATAGACCGCCACGGCCCGTACGTCCGGCGCGAGCGGCGCGAGGAGATCCTCACGGAAGGTCGCACAGCACTCGCCGTCCGCGCACCGCGTCGAGAACACGCCGGGTATTCCAAGGTCACCCAAGCGCGCCACCGAGCGCACAGCGCTCAGGACGGGGCGTCCGACGCTCAGCGGCGCGACCACCGGCGACCCGAGCATCACCAGCGTGCTCACGGCGTCCGGGTTACGCGTCGCGAGCACGCGTGCGAGCTCTCCGCCGCGGCTCTGTCCGATCACGACCGCGCGGCGCCCGGCGCGTTCCACCAGCCGTCGCAGGCGGACCTCGAGGCGGCCGACCGCGCGCTCCGCGCAATCGACGTTCAGTCGGATCCCCGCCGACGAGGTACGCGAGCCGCGACGACGCAGCCATCCACGCAGCACCGTCAGCGAAGCGTCGCCCGCCATGAAACCGGGCACGAGCAGCACGGGTGGCGCGTGGCGCTGAGGCCGTGCCGTCAAGAAGACCGGATCGCGCAACAGACCTGCGAGCTCGAGCCCGTAGCGAAGCTCGCCCAGCAGTGGCGTGTCGATGGATTCACCCACCAGCGCGGGCGTCATGGGCCCAGGGTACCCGGACGGTCAAAGGGCGGGCGGGCGGATCAGCACGGACGCACGTGGATGATCCGCGTTCGTGGGTGTTGGGCACTCACGGCCGCCTCGCGTTGATTCAGGCACCTCTGTTACACGCCCAATGCGCTCGAGTGGACTCGAACCACCACGGGGAAAACTCCCCACAAGGCCCTCAACCTTGCGCGTCTACCAATTCCGCCACGAGCGCAGCGTGGCGAGTATAGCCCCGGCCCGGTGCGGGGACCGAGGCTCCAACCGGGACCTCCACGACACCTGACGGTCGCGTCTTGCGTCCGTCCAGGGGCGGCGCTACAGTGCGAACACATGTTCGTCATGGCATCGCAAAACCACGATCGCTAGGGGCCCCCGGGAATGGATCTGACGAGACGCCAGCAGGAGATCTTCGACTTCATCCGCCGTTACTCGGCCAAGTACGGCTACCCGCCGACGGTCCGGGACATCGGCAAAGCGGTCGGCCTCGCATCGTCGTCCACCGTCCACGCCCACCTCGCCAATCTCGAGAAGATCGGGCTCCTGCGCCGCGACCCCTCCAAGCCGCGCGCGATCGAGCTGCTCGAGAAGGGGGTCGGCACCGCCGTGGACAGCGTCCGCGGGATGGTCCGGGCCGAGGGCCTGCCGCTACTGGGATCGGTCGCGGCCGGCCAGCCGATCCTGGCCGAAGAGAACATCGAGGAATACGTGCCCGTGCCCCAGCTGGCCGGCGGCGAAGAAGGCGACTACCTGCTGCGCATCCGGGGTGAATCGATGAAGGAAGCCGGGATCCTGGAAGGCGACTACGTCGTGGTGCATCCCCAGGAGACGGCCAACGACGGCGACGTGATCGTGGCACTGCTCGGCGAGGAGGCCACCGTGAAGCGCTACTTCCGCGAATCGGACCACATCCGCCTGCAGCCCGAGAACGATGCCATGGAGCCGATCCGCAGCAAGGAGGTCAAGGTGCTCGGACGGGTCGTGGGTCTGCTCAGGAGGGTGTGAGCGGCCGGCAGCGACCGCGGGCGCCCGCTTTCACGGCAGCTCGCGGGCTTCACCCCCGTCGCCGTCAGCGCTACCTTGTCCGGTGCAGGCCAGGCAGCCGCGGGGACCGTTGGTCCTCGAGGAAAGTCCGGACATCACAGAGCAGGGTGGTCGAGCTATCGACCCGGGGAAACCCGCGGGAAAGTGCCACAGAAACAAACCGCCCAAGTCCGCCGTCCCACGTGAACGGCGGACCGGCAAGGGTGAAACGGTGCGGTAAGAGCGCACCAGCGTCGCGGTGACGCGACGGCTGGGCAAACCCCTCCCGATGCAAGGCCAAACAGGACCGTCTGCAGGTTGCTCGCCGAGGTCCAGGTAGGCCGCTCAGATGGATGGCTGCCCAACGACAGAATCCGGCTTACCGGTCTGCTAAGGGAAGGCCCCGCGACTGCGGGGCCTTCCTATTTGAAGGACAAGCGCCAGTCGGCGCGGGCGGGGGAGGGTGTGCCGGCGCCGTCAGCTCAGCGTCCGGATGAGCCCGACGAGCTCCTCCGGGTCGTAGCCGTTGCGCCGCGCGAGCCGGATCAGCTCCCGCGTCTTGGAGAGCACGAGTCCCTGCTCGGGGGTGCCGGCCACGCGGATGCCGAGGCCCCGGCGGAACTCGAGCAGGCCTTCGTCGCGCAGTTCGCGCAGGGCCCGCAACACGGTGTTCGTGTTGACCCCCATCACGGCCGCGAGGTCCTTGGCCGGCGGCATCCGATCTCCCGCGCGCGCGTCCCCTTCGGCGATCGACCGCCGTATCTGACCGGCCACCTGCTCGTGCAGGGGGGTCGAGTCCGAGCCGTCGATCCGCGACAACATGATGCTAGTCATGCTAGCATCAGCGATCTCCACCTCACGCCCTCGTCACGTGGCCGTCGCGACCCCTCCGTCACCTAAGAACCGCCTGCTCCCGCCGCCCCCGCAGGACGGGGTCATCAGGCAGGCCAGGCGCCGGCGTCGGCTGAGGCTGCTGCTCCAGTCCGCGGTCGTGCTCGCCGTCCTCCTCGGTGGCACTGCGGTCGCGATCGTCTCCCTCTCGCAGGGGGCTCCGACCAACGCCTCTCGGCCCCACCGCGGGGCGCTCGCCGGGGTCGACCCCGCACCCGGACTCGCGATCCGCCTGTCGCCGTCGCTCGACGGCGCGACCTATGGCTGGTGTGTGGGCGTCGAGGAAGGCACGGGCGGGATCTCCGGCGGCGGATGCGGCGCCCTGCCGGTCAGCTCCCGCCCGATCGTGACGACGCTAAGCAGCGGGAGCGTCAGGACCCGGACGGAGTCGGTGGTCGTGCTCACCACACCGGCCGTCGCATCGGTGCTCGTCAACGGCACCCGCCGGGTGCCGACCCGGGTCGTGCCCGGACTTCTGTTCGGACTGCGGGCGGCTCACGTCGTGCTCCCCGTTCACGTCGTCCGCTCGCCGTCGGGGAGGCTCGGATTCACTGCTCCGCCGGAACCGAGATTGCTCGCGCTGTCGGCGAGCGGCCGCCCGCTGCCGACCCCACCCGTGATCCCTAACCGTCTCCCCGGGGCGACGGTGAGCGGCCCCTGCAGGCTGACGGCCGACGGGATTCCGGGACTCGCCGCGCAGTGGAGCCACGTCGCCTCGTCGATCGTCCCCGCGCCGGCGGGGCTGGTGGGCCCGGCCTTCTTCTCCTGCGTGGACGTCGAGTACTACCTCCGCAAATGGCCCCTCGACGCCGCCGTGCTGCTCGACGCCGCCCATCCGGGCTCGCCCCCGGCGGCGATTCCCGGCCTGCGTCCGGTCACCGGATACCCCGGGTTCTTCAACGGCCCCGGTGACTTCAAAGGCGAGCTGACCGCTATCAGGAGAGGGGAGGCGTGGCTCGTCGTGGCGGGCGGGAGCGGGTTTGCCCAACGGCTGCGGGTGCTCTCTCATCTGAGCGCGACCGTCTCGGCTCCCGGGTCATGACGCTGCTCGCCGACCGGGAGGCGATCGAGACCCCGGCGGCGGCGGAGCCTCGGCAGGGCGTGATCGAGGAGGCCCGCCGGCGCGAGCGGGCCCGTCGTCTCCGTCGCCTGCGCGGACCCGGTGCACAGGAAGCACCCATTCGCCTGCTCCAGCATCTCAAGCTCGGGATCCACGGCTGAGGGCCGGCGCCGCGGTCTCGCGCCGGCGTGGCAGGCTGGCGCTCCTACTCGCGGCGGTGCTGTCCGCGAGCGCCTTCGCGGCTTGTCCCGTGGCGGCCGCGGCGGTGGGCCCGTCGCAGGGTGCGGTGTCGAGTCGGTGCCCGAGGCAGACGCCGGAAGTGCTCCCGGCCGACACCCCCGATCAAGGCAGCGTGACGGCCGTCTTCCCGACCGGGATCGGGCTGCTCTGTCCGGGCAGCCCCGGTACCGGCTGGGCCCCCGACGGTCCGTTCACCGTCACGTAGGCGACCGTCACCACGGTTCGCCCGTGACAGTGGGCGTTCATGAAGCTCGTGTGGCGGACGAGCTGCCCGGCTCGCAGGTTCCTCTGCGTGGGCCCGAACGTCCCTCCGCACCCTTCCTGGAATCCCGGGTGTCGCGGGTCGACCGGGGTCGTGGTTTCGATCTCGTAGTGACTGTCGAAGTTGGTCACCGGCTCGCGGGCGGTGAAGTCGACGGTCAGCAGCGCCTCGGGCGGGCCCGGCATCGCCATCCGCTTGTAGCCACGAGGGACGTGGTGTTCGCAGGGGACGACGCTTTCGCCCTGACCGCGTTCGCAGTAATGCCTGGCTCGCTGCAGCCTGGCGGTGACCGGGCTGGCGAGCTCCGCCGCGGTGAGCCGCGCCTGCGAGCCGCTCGGCGCCACGAACCCGACGTCGGGGCACGACGGTTCACGCAGGGGTCCACGCACGTCCTGCAGCTCGGCGATCTGGCGCGGTGAGAGCGTGGCGATCGCGCCAGGCTGGAGGCGACCGGATCGATACAGCTTCGTGTAGATGTCCCGGTTCTCGCCGCGCAGCGTTTCCCGCACCCGCAGCGCGTCGGCGCGCTCCTGCTCGAGCTGTTCGGCGGGGTCCGGCAGCCGGCAGGGCGGCGCGTCCCGGTAGGCGATCGCCGTCACCGCTTCGTTGACGGGCAGGGTAGGGGAGGAGGTGTAGTAGTGGTCGCCGCTGTTGTGGACACAGAACACGGCCCCGGGCTGGCATCGCGGTTCCCGGTGGGGCACCACCACGAGGTAGGCGCCGCTGGGGGAGCTGGTCGCCGAGACGCTCGTGTGTCCGTGCCCGTCGAGTGCGGTCACGCCCGTCGCATCGGGGCCGAGCATGCCGAAGTACACGTCGCGCAGCTGGCTCGGCGGGCAGGCCGCCGCCGAGGCCGAGCCGCCGTAGCACCCGCCCGAGGTGTAGCGGCGGTTGTCGAGCTGGCCGCTTGCGGGGATGCCGTGCAGCTGGACGTTGGTGAAGGCGTCTCCGCGAGCGTCTTCGGTCCCGCACCCGACCCCGGGGAGGTAGGTCTCGCCGAACGGATGGAAGGCCCCGTCGTCGTGGAACGCCCCGTCACGGCCGAGCACCCCGATCCGACCGCCGACGACGCGACCCACCTCGACGCACAGCAGCCCCCGGGAGGTCCTCGCCGCCCGCAGGCCCCACGGCGGGCCACCGCCGGGGTCGGGCACGCGCAGGGGCAGCAGGCGCACGCTTGAGGCGATCACCGTGCCTTCGCCGGCGTTCGGCGTGGCGCGGACTTCGCTGCTCACCGGCGCCCCGGTCTGCAGCACACCGGTGGCGGCGAGGGCGGTACCTCCCCCCAGCAGGGCCACCACCGCGACCAGCGCCGGGCGCGAGCGGTGGGAGAGGACGCGTGCGAGCCACGGCGCGTGCCGGCGCTCCCGCACCGCCTCCCGCAGCGATCTCTCTACGTGGTCGAAGTAGTCGCTCATCTCTCCTCCAGCTGGGATCTCAAGCGCCGCAGGCCGCGGCTCACGTGCTGTCTGACGACCGCCTGGGAGCAGCGCAGCTCGGCGGCGAGCTCCTCGTAGGAGCGCTCCTCGACGACCCTCCCCAGCAGCGCCTCGCGCGTTGCGGGAGGAAGCTGCTCGAGCAGCGCGAGCGCCTGCTCGTCGAGGCTCGCGAGCTCGTCCACCCGCTCGAGGTCCGCGTCCGTGAGCGCCCACGGCGTGACCCGGAGGCGGCGCCGCGCCGAAGCCTCGATGCGCCCCCTTCGCCGGCTCTCGGCCAGCTTGTTGCGGGCGATGCCCAGCAGCCAGGACGCCACCGAGCCGCGCTGTGGCCGGTAGCGCCGGGCCGCCGTCAGCGAGGCCGCGAACACCTCCGCCGACAGGTCCGCGGCCAGCTCCCGGTTGCCGGTCTCACGCAGACACCAACGCAGGACCAGCGGCATGTAGGCCCGGTACACGGCGGCGAAGGCACTGTCGTCCCCGCCCGCCATCGCGGCCACGAGCCCGCTGTCCCGATCCTCGCTCGATCCGGCCATCCGATCCTAGTTTGCGCGCCGCGAGGATTTGTGACGCCCCCGCCACGGGCCACGGGCCACGGGCCGCGGGCCGCGGGCCGCGGGCCGGCTTCTCACGCGGCGTAGAACACGATCCCGATCACCAGGTACAGGGCGATCAGCGCAAGTCCCTCGAACCAGGTCGACTCGCCGTCCGAGACGACCGCCGCGCTCACCAGCCCGGCTGCCAGCAGCGCCGCGATCTCGTAGGGGTTGAAGACGGCCGCCATCGGGGACGGGCCGACGAACAGCGACAGCAGCACCAGGATCGGGGTGACGACCAGCCCGATCTGGACGCTCGAGCCGAGTGCGATGTTGAGCGACAGGTCCATCTTGTCCTTGATGGCCGCGGACACCGCCACGTAGTGCTCGGCGGCGTTGCCGACGATCGCCACCACGTAGGCGCTGAGGAAGAACTGGGAGACGCCGATCTGGTGGGCGGCGTGCTCGATCGATCCCACCAGCAGCTCGCTCATCAGCGCCACCACCACGCCCGCTCCGGCGAGCACGGCGAGCGAGCGCCGAGCGGGCCACGCAGCGTCAACCTCGGCCTGCTCGCCGGCGGGGCTGAACAGGTCCCGGTGGGTCCGCAGCGAGAACACCAGCCCCGCCAGATAGGTGCAGGCGAGCACCACAGACACGGCGATCGACACGGCTTCGAGGTCGCCCCCGTAGCCGTGGCGGACCTGCGAGACCGACGGCAGGTGCAGGTGGCGGGCGAGCGCGAGGGTGGAGGGGAGCGCGAGCGCCACGACGGCCACCAGCACCATCCCGGCGAGCGCCTGGGCGGCCGTGGGCGAGAAGCGCTGTCTGACCCGCCCCATGCCCCCGGCGAACATGGCGGCTCCGAGCACCAGCAGGCAGTTGCCGAGGATCGATCCCACGAGCGAGGCCTTGACCACCTCCTGGAGGCCGTCCGCGAGCGCGAAGATCGCGATGATCAGCTCCGGGGCGTTCCCGAAGGTGACGTTCACGAGCCCGCCGACGCCGGGCCCGGCCCTCGCCGAGAGCTGCTCGGTGGCGTCCCCCATCAGCGCCGCCACCGGCACGATCGCCAACGCCGAGGCGGCGAACACCAGCGAGGAGTCGGCGTCCCCGAAGTGCAGGGCGGCCGCGACGGGCACGAACACGCCCAGGACGAATACCGGCCTCACCCGGGCAGAGGCTATAGGCCGACTCCCACGCCCCTGGGGCGCGCGGGGCCGCCCGGACTACTGGTCCTGCTTCTCCTCTTCGTCCGCTTCCCCGTAGGTGGGGTCCTCGAAGGCCGCTTCCTCCTCGGTGAGGCCCTCGGCGTCGCGGAAGATCGGGGTGGTGTTGTGCTCGTCCCCGTGGGAGGCGTGTTCGATCAGCTCCTGCTCGGCCTGCTCGAAGCCCTCGGCCTCGCCGCCGCCGGCTTCCTCGACCGCGCGCCGCTCTTCCACCCGCCGCTGCTCGAGGTCGTGGATGGGGTCGATCTCCTCCATTGCTCCTCCTTAGCCGCCGTGCAGCTGCTCACGGGCGCTGTCGGCGAGCGTGCCGGTGCCCTTCAGCTCGGTGAGCGCCGCCAGCATCGCGTCGAGCTCGCAGTCGATCTTCGCCGGCCACGGCTTGGGCGGGTGGTCGTCGAGGGTCTTCAGCCCGTTGCCGGTGATCATCGCCACAACCGTGTCGCCGGGTGCGAACCTGCCCGACGCGGCCATTTTGTCGAGCACCGCCACGGCCGTCCCGCCGGCCGGCTCGGTCAAGAGGCCCTCGGTGGCCGCCAGCAGGTCGATCCCGGCGAAGATCTCCGGGTCGGTCGCGTAGCCGGCGCTCCCACCCCGTTTCAGGACCGCGTCGATCACCAGGTACCCGTCCCCGGGGGCTCCGATCGCCAGCGAGTGGGCCGCCGTCTCCGGCGTGACCGCGTGGATCTCGGCTTCCTCGGCGAGGATCGCGGTCGCGATCGGGTTACACCCGCTCGGCTGGGCGATCTGGATCCGCGTGCCGTCCGTCTCGGCCAGCTCGAGCTGCTGGAGCTCCCGCAGCCCCTTGTGCAGCCGCGAGGAGAGGGTCCCACCGGCGGCCGCCACGACGATGTGGTCGGGCGCGCGCCAGTCGAGCTGCTCGACGATCTCGAAGGCGGCCGTCTTGGCGCCCTCGGCGTAGAACGGCCGCAGCGTGATGTTGGCGAAGTCCATCCCGGTGGCTTCAGCCACT
>DATJOU010000345.1:0-8090 GCA_035506775.1 Solirubrobacteraceae bacterium
AGCGGCATCGCCACCGCCGGGTGGACGAGGAAGCGCAGGCGGTCGAAGAAGCGGATCGCGAGCAGCGGCTGCAGCAGCGGTCCGGTCAGGCCGAGCACCAGCAGCAGCGAGGCGATGTCGCCGATCAGCAGGTGCTCGAGCATGTGCATGTAGAGCAGCTGCTCGCTGAGGGCCCCGAGCCCGCTGAGGGCCACCCCGATCACGGCCACGCCGCAGTAGAAGCACGCCTGGCGCCACCCCGGGACCGCGCGGGCGGTTCCGGAGAGGGTGCGGGAGCGCTTGTAGTAGCACGCCACCATCACCACCAGCGGCGAGAGCTGGACGGCTGCGGAGACGATCGAGACGCTTGCGAGGGGCAGGAAGAGCATGCTCGGGATCCGCAGTGAGGGTACCCATCCGCCGTCCCCCGCCGGGGCACGTGGGAGGGTCCCCCGGCGGGTGAGGATTTAGCTGATTTTTATGCGAATCTGAGGCTCGGCTGAGCCTCGATCGGTTTGCTGGGGCCATGAGCACCCAGACCGTGATCTCCTCCCCCACAGCCGAGGGCCTGACCGAGCGTTTCGACGCCATCGCGTGCCTCGACGAGCGCATCCGCCACCAGGCCGTCGCCGCCCTCCCGTCCGCCCCCGGCCAGTACCTCGAGGTGCAGGGGCCCGAGCGCTCCCTGACGCTCAAGCTCGAGGGCGAGCCGCTGCACATCGGCCGCGGCCTGGCCGCCGACCTGCGGCTCGACGACAGCTCCGTCTCGCGCCGTCACGCGATCCTCGTTCCCCGCCCCCGGGGGGCCCGGATCCTCGACGACCGCAGCTCCAACGGGACCTTCGTCAACGGCCGCCGGGTCCAGCAGTCCGAGCTGCGCAACGGCGACGTGATCGTGCTCGGCCGGGCCGTGCTCCGCTACATGGAGCTCGGCGAGCCGGCCCCCCGGCCCTAGTCCTCGCGCTCCCATCCCGGGCCGCCTGAAAGGGCCCGGGAGGGCCCGCAAGCCCGAAAGCGGGCTGGTGCGGTGATAGGATTCGCGCGTTGAGGGACGACACGACAGCCTCTCGGCACGGCTGAGGGGCGGCTAGGAGGCGGGGGTGGAGCACACGGAGGGGTTCTCGACACGGTTCGGGCGTATGCGTACGCCAACGGCCGCTTGGCGCGTTGTGCTGGCCGCGGTGGCCACGCTCGCCCTGCTCGGATTGCTCGCCTCGAGCGCGCTGGCGCTCGACAACGACGATGCCGCCGAAAACGGCGCCTACCAGATCCTCGCCCCCGGGGAGTACGGGTCGTTGCCTCCGAACGTGTTCTCGACCGACGAGAGCAAGCTCTACAGCGCGCTCACGCCACGCGAAGGAAACGTGACCGCTGGTGCGATCGCCAAGGACTACCTCACCGAGCACTTCGAAAAGCCGACGCCGGTCGGACCCTGCATGGAAGAATCGACCACCAGGCCGTGCCTGGAAGAACCGAAGCCGGGCGTGGAAATCATCCGCGACAGCAGCGACATCCCGCACATCTTCGGTGAAACCCGCTCCGACGCCATGTACGGGTCCGGGTGGGTCGCCAACAAGGACCGCAGCCTGCTGCTCGACTTCGGTCTCGGGCCGGCCTTCGTTGCCGCCCTCAGTCCTCCGGGGCTGAACGCCTTCGAACTGCTGCTCACCCAGCGGAGCTTCACGCCCAGCAAAGAAGCCGAAGAATACATCGCCAACCAGGTCCAGTACCTGCGCGACAAAGGCCCTGACGGCGAACAGGTGATCGAAGACCTCGAAGCCTGGTGTGAAGGTGTGAACGCCGCCGGCGGCCTGCCCCACGTCGGGCTGGCACAGGCGATCGCGGGGTTCGCCTTCATCGGCTCGATCTTCGGCAACGGCGGTGGGGGTGAAGTCACCAACTCGAACTTCCTCGCCAAGCTCGAGGCGAAGTTCGGCGAAACGGAAGGGCTGAAGGTGTTCCACGACCTGCGTGAGAGCAACGATCCCGAAGCTCCCACGACGATCAAAACGCCGTTCCCCTACGACAAGGAACCGGCAGGTCCGCCGCCGGCGGGGTCGGCCGTGATCGAACCGAACTCGCTCTCACCGGAGCTGGTGAAATCCGACCAGGCCCTGAAGGCCTCGCGCAAGAAGGCTTCGAACTTCCTGCTGGTCGGCGCGGGCAACACGAAGCTCGGACACCCGATCGCGGTGATGGGGCCGCAGCTCGGTTACTACTACCCCGAGATCGTCTTCCAGGCCGACATGCACGCGCCCGGAGTCGACGCGCAGGGGATCGTGGCACCGATCTCGCCCTACGTGTTCATCGGGCGCGGGCGTGACTTCGCGTGGAGCCTCACGAGCGCCACCAACGAGAACACGCAGCAGTTCCTGCTGAAGCTGTGCAACCCCGAAGAAGGGGGCGAAGTCACCCGCGCGAGCGAATACTACGAACACGATGGTGAATGCGTCGCGATGACGACCATGGACGCCGGGAAACTGGGCGCCAAGATCGTGGAAGGCAAAGAAGTCGAACCCGCGCGCGAGGTGTACATCAAAGAAAGCATCTACGGACCCGTGACCGGGACGGTGATGGTGAAAGGCAAGCCCTACGGGGTGTCGGTGGACCGTTCGACCCGCGGGCACGAGCCCGAAGGGGAGCTTGCGTTCAGCGACTTCGACTCCGACCGGGTGCACTCGCCGGAACAGTTCTTCGAAGCGGCGAACATGCTCGGGACGACGTTCAACATGGCCTACGTCGACAGCAAGCACATCGCCTACTTCTCGACCGGGAGGCTGCCGAAGACGGCTCCCGAAACCGACGCCGCGCTGCCCACCCTGGGGACCGGTCCGTACGACTGGAAAGGGTGGCTGTCCCAGAACGAACACCCCCACGAAATCGCCCCCAACAACGGCTACCTGATCAACTGGAACAACAAGCCTGCACCCGAATGGGGGTCGGCGTCCGAAAACTACTCATACGGGCCGCTGCACCGGGTGTTGATGTTCAACGGCTTCAAGCAGCCGGTGACCGAGGCCAGGGACGTGTCGGTGATGAACAAGGCGGCCACCCAGGACTTCCCGGCCGTGTATGACTGGCCGGTGATCCAGAAGGTGCTGGAAAAGACCTCACCGCCAGGCAACACGATGGTGACGAAGGCCGACAAGCTGCTGGTGAAGTGGATCAAACGCGGCGCCTCCCTATACGGCAAGGAACAGCCGAAGAAGGCCGCGGCGGCCGTGATCGAGGCGGTGTTCACGCCGATGGCCGAAGCGGTGCTCGGTCCCGTGCTCGGTCCCGAACTGCTGGGCGAACTGAAGTCGATCGAAGGGGTCGACAACGGGCCCAACAGCGGCGGCTCCTCGTTCGGGGGCGGCTGGTACGGATACGTCCAGAAGGACCTCCGTGACCTGCTCGGTGAAACGGTCGCCGAACCGTACAGCCGCGAGTACTGCGGCAGCGGGAACCTCGAAGCGTGCAGCAAATCGCTGTGGGCGGCGATGCAGACCGCGCTGGAAGGCGTGGCGGCGGTACAGGGCAACAACCCGAACCGCTGGAAAGCGCCGAAGGTGCAGATCGAATTCCCGCCGGCCGGAACGCTGTTCCCGCCGAAGGAATTCGACATCCCGTGGACCAACCGCTCGACCTTCCAGCAGGTGATCGAATTCTCGACTCACCAGGAAGAAGACCTCGAAGGCCCGCTCGAATAGGCCGGTGAGCAGCCGGTGGGTCGCCGCGGCGGTCCACCGGCGCCCGCGGTGAGCCCTTCCCGATGTGGCCGCTTCGGGGGCGGTCGAGTCAGGGGGCGTCGAGCCCGAAGGTGACCCCGGTGAGGTCCTCCGCGGCCTGCCACAGCAGCGACGCCGCCACCGGGTCGCGGGCGGAGCGGCTGGGGGAGACGACCTTCGGATGCCCGCGGAGCTCGCCGATCCCGTCCGGGCCCACGTACTCGCCGCCCTCGAGCCCCGGCTCGGTGGCGGCGTAGAGCGTCGGCAGGGCGCCCATCTCGGCGTTCTGGGCCACGAGCAGGTTGGTGACGGCCATCGTCCAGCGGTCGAGCGTCGGTGCGGCCGCTGTCTGGAGGTTGGTGGCGGAATAGCCGGGGTGGGCGGCGACGCTCTTGACGGTGGAGCCCGAGGCCCGCAGGCGGCGGTCGAGCTCGAGCGCGAACATCAGGTCGGCGAGCTTGGACTGGTTGTAGGCGACCCAGCGGTTGTAGCGACGCTCCGATTGGAGGTCGTCGAACCTGATCCGGCCCATCTTGTGGGCGTTGCTGGAGAGGGTCACCACGCGGGCGTCCCGGCGGCCCTGCATGCAGCCCAGCAGACGCCCCGTGAGGGCGTAGTGGCCGAGCAGGTTGGTGCCGAGCTGGAGCTCGAAGCCGTCGCTGGTGAGGCGCCGGGGGGAGGCCATCACGCCGGCGTTGTTGATCAGCAGGTCGATCTCCGTGCCGCGGCCGCTGAGCGTCTCGGCGAAGCCCTTCACCGACTCGAGGCTGGCCAGGTCCAGGGGGGCGACCTCCAGCTCGGCGTCGGGTGTGGAGCTGCGGATCTCCTCCCGCGCCTGCTCCCCCTTGGCGGTGTCGCGGCAGGCGAGTACGACGGAGGCCCCGTGGCGGGCCAGCTCTCTTGCGGTCTCGAGGCCCAGGCCGCTGTTGGCACCCGTGACCACGGCGGTGCGACCCGCCTGGTCGGGCATCTGGTCGGCTGTCCAGTGCGCGCTCACGACCCTCAGGGGATTCAACCAGGTGTCGGGAAAGCGGCGCCGACGGCCCGAAGTTCGGCCTTTCGGAGCCCTCCGCCTAGGCCAGATCACCTATAAGCGGCAACTATGAGAGCCCTTTGTAAACTTATCCCTTGGGAGGCCCCGCTACCCCCTTGCGGGGGCCCCCGAGCGAGGGGCCGCTCCGGTCCGCTCCTCTTTACGCGCAGCCCCTGCTCTGAGCGCGCAGGAGCCGCCGGAGCGCCGGAGCGGTCCTGTTTTCTGACCACCGGGCCTGCAAGAGTGCCCGCAATCCCTGGGGATGCACGCTGTCGTGCATTTCTCGTTAGGGTGTCGCCTTGCTCCGGTCCGCTCCGGTCGGCCTTGTGCGACAACTCCGTTCGTCCACATCCCCCGCGACCCGCGCGCTCCCGCACCCAACGGGGTCGGAGGCGGCGACGCCGTGCGTCACGCGCGCGGCCGGGGCCCGCTGGCCGGCGGCCGCTGGCTCGTGGCGGCGGCGGTCGGTCGTGTGGCTCGTGCTCCTCGCAGCGCTGACGCTGATCCCCGCCTCCGGTGCGCTGGCGGCCGCCCAGCGCTCCGGCCGGCGCCACAGCGCGTCCCGTCGCGCCCACCGGGCCGTGCGCCACGGAGCCCGCTGTGCCCGCCAGACGCGCCACAGCCGCACCAAGCACCGGTCCAAGCACCATTCACGACGCCGGCGCGTGACCCACTCGTCCTGCTCCGGAGGCACGCGGCGCGGCCATCACGGCAAGCGCCACCACAAGCGCCACGCCTCCGCCCGTCGCAAGCCCGTGGCCGAGCACCCGCACCCGGCGGTCTCGCACGTGGCCGAAGGCGGGGGTTCGAACGCGGTCACGACACCCTCCTCCGACGCCGGCCCCTGCGTGGGGACAGGGCTCGTGCCGAACGAAGGGGACCTCGAAGCCGTGAGGGGGGCGACGCTGTGCCTGGTCAACCGCGAACGGTCCGCACACGGGGAGGGGCCGCTGGCGACCAACTCCGACCTGCAGAGGGCCGCCCAGGGGCACTCCGAAAGCATGGCCTCGGGGGCCTACTTCGAACACACCGGACCGGGTGGGACCCTGCTGCAGAGGATCATGGCGTCGGGCTACCTGCCCGGGCCCAACGCCCTCTACAGCGTGGGGGAGAACATCGCCTACGGGAGCCTGCAGGACTCCACCCCGGGGGCGATCGTGGCGGCCTGGATGGCCTCCCCCGGACACCGGGCCAACATCCTCAACTCGTCCTTCCGAGAAGTCGGGATCGGGGTCTCGCCCCACCTGCCCGCCGCGCTGGGAGGGGGAGAGACGGGTGCGATGTACACCCAGGACTTCGGGGTCGTGGAATAGGGGAGCGGCTCCGGCGCGGGAGCGGCGTCGTCCGGCCAGAAGGCCTCAGAGGTTGGCCAGGCGGTCTTCCGAGGTGCTCTCGTGCCAGTGCTTGCCGTCGGAGGTGACGCGGATCACTTTCGTCACCTGCTTGGGCGCGCCCGCTTCCCCTGCGATCTGGCCCTTGCAGTAGTAGCGGTATTCCGTGCTCTTGGCGTGGATGCTTTCTTTGAACTTCTTCTGGCGTTCGTAGGGGATCGTGCCCGCGCACTTGACCTGCACCACGTGCCCGTGTGAGGCCTTTTCGACCGCGCTCGCGAGGGCGGTCAGATCGGTGTTGTAGTCGGTCGAGCCGCCGCAGGCCGCCAGCAGCAGGACGGCGCCGGCCAGCAGCCCGCTCGTCGCGATCGTCCCCCGGAGTCCCGGCATCCTGCAAGCCTACCCGCTGGCCCGCCCGGGGACGGCGGTCCCGGCGGGGCGCAGGGCGAGCTCAGGCGGAGAGTTCGAGCCGCGTCTCGCAGGCGTCCACCGACGCGCGCACGCCCGGCGTTTCCCCAGGCTCCATCGCGTCGAAGATCCTGGCGGCCGCCTCCATCGCCTCCGCCGAGGGGAACTCCTGCAGCACCACGGCGGTGCCGTTGGACGCGTCGAAGAGCAGCTTGATGCCGCTCGAGTCGACGCCGGGAGGAGGCCCACCCGAGTTGTCGATGCGCTCCTGGACGGCGGCGACCTTCTCCTCCGTCACACCGGTGAATCTCACGACCCGCACGTACATGGTCACTCTCCCCTGATCGCTTGACGGCGACCGTATACGGCGGCCGACTGAACCGTCAAGGAGCGATTAGTCTGGGTGGGGGACGCAACGGGGGAGGGGCACGGATGAGCAGCGGCCTTCGGGGGGTCGGAGCGGAGGAGCTCGCAGCACATGCGGCTCGTACCCTCGGCCAGGACACGGTTGGGCCGTGTTCACGAGGGGAAACAAGGCCGCAATGCTCGCGGTCCGACCCTGGTGGCTGCCGATCGGACTGCTTCCGGTCCTGCTCCTGCTTGCACCTCCCGCCTCGGCGAGCGTGACCGTCGAAGGACCCGCCGGGGACGCGATGATCCCGCGCCTGCAGCAGTGGGCGGACACGGACGCGATGCCGACCGGGCAGGGAGTGATCCAGATCGTGCCCGAAAACTGCCTGCAGATGGAGGCCGAGGCATGTACCTACTGGTCACAGGCCCCGCGATTCGTGATGTACATGCCCAACCTCGAGTACCTGTGGGGCGAACCGGGGCACTCCGAAGCCGAACTCGAGGGGACCTACCTGAACTTCTACCACGAGCTCGGGCACGTGCTCGACTTCGGTCTCGCCAGGCACGGATACCGCCTGGCGTGGTTTCAGATCATGCGCTACCGCAAGCCGGCCGCGCGCGGTGAAGTCGGAGAAATGGTGAACACGCGTGACGCGAGGGCCTGGTTCTCCGCGGTGGACGCGCACGGCCGGTCGGTGATCCCGGACGAGCAGTTCGCCCAGGCATACGACTACTGCGCCGCCGGGATGGGCTACCCGGAGATGCAGGCCACGATGAGGGGCGTGTACTGGGGATTCTCGTACACCCCCAGCGCGCGTCAGTACCGAGAAGCTTGCCAGCTCATCAGCGGGCTCTGACCGGCGCCGCGCGCGGCGGATTTGTACCGCGAACACGAAGCTGGGAAGACGAAGTGAAGGGGATCCGCGCAACGGCTGCCAACAACGAACCGCGAAGCCCGTGGATCGAGTGGCACTACGGAGCGCTGTGAGAGACGCTTCGCCGGCGGGCGCGATGGCCTTCACAACTGGGCAACGCGCTGCTCCCGGCCACTCGTAGCCTCACCGCCGCTCGGGTAGGCCGGTCGTCCCTGAGAGGTTCTCCCCGTCCCCTCATCCGGTCCCGGCAGCGGCAAGGGGACGATAACCCCGCTGTCGACCTGGTCGACGCGCCCGGGAGGATTCGAACCTCCGACCTCTCGCTCCGGAGGAAAGTCCAGACCAACCCCGCGACCCCCTGAATCTGTGACTATTACAGGGGAAAGTCGGTTTTCGACCGATG
>DATJOU010000346.1:0-6015 GCA_035506775.1 Solirubrobacteraceae bacterium
GAGGAGGGCGAGGTCGTCACCGGCCACGTCGTCCGCATCGACAAGGACGAGGTGCTCGTCGACATCGGCTACAAGTCGGAGGGGGTCATCCCCGCCAACGAGCTGTCGATCCGCAAGGCCGTGGACCCCAGCGAGGAGGTCCATCTGGGCGAGGAGGTCGACGCGATCGTCCTCACCAAGGAGGACCAGGACGGGCGCCTGATCATGTCCAAGAAGCGCGCCCGCTTCGAGAAGGCGTGGCGGCGCATCGAAGGGGCGGCCGAGTCGGGCGAGCCGGTGGAAGGCACCGTCATCGAGGTCGTCAAGGGCGGCCTGATCATCGACCTCGGGGTGCGCGGCTTCCTGCCCGCCTCGCTGGTCGACATCCGCCGCGTCCCCAACCTCGACGAGTACATGGGCACCAAGATCGAGACGAAGGTGATCGAGCTCAACCGCTCTCGCAACAACGTGGTGCTCTCGCGCCGCGCGGTCCTGGAGGAGGAGCGCAAGGAGGTCCGCCAGCAGATCCTCGACCGGCTCCAGCCGGGCCTCGTGGTCGAAGGGCAGATCTCGAACATCGTCGACTTCGGCGCCTTCGTGGACCTCGACGGGATCGACGGCCTGATCCACATCTCCGAGCTCTCCTGGTCGCACGTCAACCACCCCAGCGAGATCCTCTCGATCGGCGACACCGTGCGCGTGAAGGTGCTCGACATCGACCGCGACCGCCAGCGCATCTCGCTCGGGCTCAAGCAGACCCAGGAGGACCCGTGGCAGCGCATCGTCGACACCTACAGCGTCGGCGACGAGCTCGCAGGCAAGGTCACCAAGGTCGTCACCTTCGGTGCCTTCGTCGAGATCCTCGACGGGGTCGAGGGCCTCGTCCACATCTCCGAGCTGGCGCCCCACCACGTCGAGAGCCCCCGCGAGATCGTCCACCCGGGTGACGAGATCCGCGTGAAGATCCTCGAGATCGACTCCGAGCGCAGGCGCCTGTCGCTGTCGGCCAAGCGCGTCGAGGACCAGATCCTGCCCGTCTCCCGCCCCGGCGGGCCCGCCGAGGCCCCGGCCGAGGAGGGCTCCTCCGAGGAGCTGCCCGACGGCGAGGCGCCGCCGCCGCCGGCGGCGGCCGTCCAGCCGGCACCGGCCGCGGAGCCCGCTGCGGAGGCCGCGGAGCCCGCTGGGGAGGCTGCGGAGCCCGCGGAGGCCGAGGAGGCCGCGCCTGCACCCGCCGAGGCCCCCGAGGCCGCTGCGCCGGTCGAAGTTCCCGACGTCCCGGCCGAGGAGCCGAGTGCCGAGAGCGCTGCGACCGAGACGGCGGAGCCCGAGGCGAGCGCCACCCCCGAGGACGTGCCCGCGCCCGCGGCTGAGGGCAACGGGGCGGCTGCATCGGGCGACGGCGGTGGGACCGCCGAGCCCGAGCTGACGGCCGACTCCGCCCAGCAGGACTAGACGACGGCGCCGCTGCTGCTGCAGGGGGCCCGCCCGGGTCGGTCGTTGCCGTGAGCGGCACGGTTCCCTTCGTGGGGCTCACCGGCGGGATGGGTGCCGGCAAGTCCACGGCGTTGAGCGCCCTGCGGGAGCTCGGGGCCGACGTGATCTCCAGCGACGAGGTCGTGCACGAGCTGTACGAGGGGCCCGAGCTGGTGGGGGCGCTCAGCGACCGCTTCGGTCCCGAGGTCGCGCCCGGGGGGAAGGTGGACCGTCCCGAGCTCGCACGGCGGGCGTTCGCCAGCCAGGAGGACCGGGCCTGGCTCGAGGGCCTCGTGTGGCCGCTCGTGGGAGCGCGGATCGGTGCCTGGCTGGAGCACGCCCGCTCTCTGCAGCCGCCACCGCGGGCGGCGGTGGTGGAGGTTCCGCTGCTGTTCGAGGCGGGACTGCAGGAGGGATACGACGCCACCATCGCCGTGGTCGCCGACGAGCCCCTGCGGCGCTCGCGGGCGGCCGCCCGCGGCCAGGTGCTGCTCGAGGAGCGCGACGCGCGCCAGCTGAGCCAGCAGGAGAAGGCCTCCCGCGCTACCTTCGTCGTGCATAACGACGGGACGGAGCAGGATCTGGCCCGCCAGCTGTCGGAGGTGCTTGACAAGCTAGACCGGCGATGAGTCAGCGCGCACTCGGTACATGGCTGATGCTGGGAGCCGTGCTGCTGTGCGGCGCGGTGGCGCTGGTCGTGCTCGGGGACGCGGACAGGGACCGCTCGCTGCCGCTGGCGGACACCCAGATCATCCGCACCCAGGCGGCCCAGAAGAACCTCGACCCGGCGCTGATCGCGGCGGTCATCTACTGCGAGTCGAAATTCGAACCCCAGCCCTCATCGGCGGGCGCCGAGGGGCTGATGCAGATCCTCCCGGAAACCGCCTACTACCTGGCGAAACTGTCGGGTGGGCACAGCTTCACCGCCAGCGACCTCTCGACCCCGAGCGTGAACGTGGCCTACGGCAGCTACTACCTGCGCTACCTGCTGGACCACTACGGCGGCAACGAGGTGCTCGCGCTGGCGGCCTACAACGGGGGCCTGGCCAACGTCGACCGCTGGGAGTCCGACGCACAGTCGGCCGGCCGTCAGCTCTCGATCGGGGAAATCCCCTTCCCGGAGACACGCGAATACGTGCGCCGGGTGCTCGAGGCCGAGCAGCGCTACCGCAGCGACTACGGCCGCGAGCTCGGCATCACCTGAGCGCCGCGCGGGGCGTCCCGGGGCGCTTGAAGCGGCGGCTAACCTCCAGAGGACCCGCCGGATGCCGGACTTCAAGCTCGATCCCGCCTTCACGCCGACCGCCGACCAGCCGAAGGCGATCGAGGAGCTGGCCCGTGGGGTGGGGGAGGGGCAGCGCTTCCAGACGCTGCTGGGGGCCACCGGGACCGGCAAGACGATGACGATGGCGGGCGTGATCGAGGCGGTCCAGCGCCCGGCGCTGGTGATCGCCCACAACAAGACGCTCGCCGCCCAGCTGTGCAACGAGTTCCGGACCTTCTTCCCCGAGAACGCGGTCGAGTACTTCGTCTCTTACTACGACTACTACCAGCCCGAGGCCTACGTCCCCAGCCGCGACCTGTACATAGAGAAGGACTCGGCCATCAACCAGGAGGTGGACCGGCTCCGCCACGCCGCCACAGCGGCCGTGTTCGCCCGCCGCGACGTGATCGTGGTCGCCTCCGTGTCGTGCATCTATGGGCTCGGCTCCCCCGAGACCTACGAGATGAACATGCAGATCCTCAAGCGCGGCGAGACGGTCGACCGCGACGCGCTGCTGCGCAAGCTGGTCTCGATCCAGTACACCCGTAACGACTCGGTGCTCTCGCGTGGCACCTTCCGTGTGCGGGGCGACACGCTGGAGGTGTTCCCGGCCTACGCCGAGACCGCCTTCCGGGCCTCGATGTTCGGCGACGAGGTCGAGCGCCTGCAGCACTTCGACCCCCTCACCGGGGAGCTGCTCGCGGACGACCTCGAGCACGTGGCGATCTGGCCGGCCACCCACTACAACGTCAAGGAAGGGACCATCGAGGCGGCCGTCGCAGCGATCGGGGCCGAGCTCGAGCAGCGCACCGAGGAGCTGATCGCCGAAGGCAAGCAGCTCGAGGCCCACCGGCTGCGCCAGCGGACCCAGTACGACATGGAGATGCTGCGTGAGGTCGGCTTCTGCTCGGGGATCGAGAACTACTCGCGGATCCTCGACGGGCGCCGCCCCGGTGAGCGGCCCTACTGCCTGATCGACTACTTCCCGAAGGACTTCGTGTGCTTCATCGACGAGTCCCACCAGACGGTGCCCCAGGTCGGCGGCATGTTCGAGGGCGACCGCTCCCGCAAGCAGACGCTCGTGGACTACGGCTTCAGGCTCCCCAGCGCCCTCGACAACCGCCCCCAGACCTTCGAGGAGTTCCTCTCGATCACGCCCCAGCTGATGTTCGTCTCGGCGACCCCGGGGGAGTACGAGCGGACCCGCTCCACCAGCGTGGTCGAGCAGATCGTCAGGCCCACCGGGATCGTCGACCCGATCGTGGAGGTGCGCGAGACCACCAACCAGATCGACGACCTGATGAACGAAGTGCGGGTGCGGGTGGACCGTGACCAGCGGGTGCTGGTCACGACGCTGACCAAGAAGATGTCCGAGGACCTGTCCCAGTACCTGCTCGAGATGGGCTTCCGGACCCGTTACCTGCACTCCGAGGTGGACACGCTGGAACGGATCCAGATCATCCGCGACCTGCGCCTGGGCGAGTACGACGTGCTCGTGGGCGTGAACCTGCTGCGCGAGGGACTGGATCTTCCAGAGGTGTCGCTGGTGGCGATCCTCGACGCCGACAAGGAGGGCTTCCTCAGGGGGGAGACCTCCCTGATCCAGACGATCGGGCGGGCCGCCCGCAACGTCGAGGGGACGGTGCTGATGTACGCCGACAAGGAGACCCGGGCGATGCGCGCGGCGATCTCCGAGACCGACCGCCGGCGCGAGATCCAGCTCGCCTACAACGAGGCCCACGGCATCACGGCCGCCACGATCGTGAAGGGCATCTCCGACATCGCCGAGTTCCTGCAGGCCGAGTCGAAGGTCCCCCGCGGCCGCCGCCGGGCGACCCGCACCAGGGGCGCCAGGGAGGCCTCCGAGATGCCCCGCGACGAGCTCGAGAAGATGGCCGTGGAGCTCGAGGAGGAGATGCTGGCGGCCGCCGAGGAGCTCCGCTTCGAGTACGCCGCCCAGCTGCGGGACGAGCTGAGGGAGCTGAGACGCGACCTGCGGGACATAGATGTACACTCGCAGCGCGCTCCAGCCGAGCGCGAGACCCCCGCCAACGAGATCGCCTAGGATTCGCCCGCCTTGGACCTCGACCGACAGGCAATCGAACGCAAGGATTTCCCGATCGGCCGCCGGGGATATGACCCGGACGCGGTCGACAACCACCTGAGGGCGCTCGCGGGGGAGTTCGAGGAAATGCAGCGGGCGGCCGCCCACGGCTCCCCCGACCTGTCGTTGGCGTCCTCCGCCGCGACCCAGGTGCAGAGCATCCTCGAGGCCGCCGAGGCGACGGCCGCCGACATCGAGCACAACGCCCTCGAGGAGGCCCGCTCGGTCCGCGAAGAGGCCGACCGGGACGCCGACCGCAACCGCGAGGAGTCGCTCGAGCGCGCCCGCGCCCACGTGTCCGCCGTCGAGCAGGCCGCCGCCGGGCTGCTCGAACGGGTCGGCTCGATGGAGAGCGAGGTGGGGGCCCTGGTCGAGAGCCTGCGCGCCGGTGCCCGCCGGCTCGCGACCGACCTCGCAGCCGTCGAGACGGGGATGCACGAGCTCTACGACGCCGCGTCCGGCCGCGGCCTGGAGGGCGTCGCCCCGGCCTCCGCGCCCGCTCCCGCGCCGGCCAAGGAATCGAAGCCGGCGGCCGTCGCCGCCGATGAGCCGGTGGCCGCCGCCGATGAGACGGCGCCCGCACCCGCACCCGAGCCGCCCGCCCCCGAGCCGGCCACGGAGCCGGCTGGCGCCGCCCCCGAGCCGTCCGCCGCCCCGGAGCCGGCGCACGAATCCCAGGAGGCCGTTCCCGGCGACATCGACGGGGCCCGCCTGGTGGCGCTGAACATGGCCCTCAACGGCGAATCGCGGGCCGACACCGAGCGTTACCTGGCCGAGAACTTCGAGCTCCCCGACCGGCTGAAGCTGATCGACGAGGTCTACGCCGCCGTCGAGGGCTGAGCGGGCCTCCCCCGCGCCCGGTCCTTGCCGAAAGGGCCGGGGCGAACGTCTGTTCGCATCAATAGAATCGTCTGCGGCGATGGCGAGCAGCGATCAGACACTGGCGGGCAACGAGATACGCGTCTCGGGGGCCCGCGAGCACAACCTCAAGGACATCTCGGTGGCGCTGCCCCGCGACGCCCTGACGGTGATCACCGGGCTTTCGGGGTCGGGCAAGTCGAGCCTCGCGTTCGACACCATCTACGCCGAGGGCCAGCGCCGCTACGTAGAGTCGCTGTCGGCTTACGCGCGCCAGTTCCTGGGGCAGATGGACAAGCCCGACGTGGACTCGATCGAGGGTCTCTCACCGGCGATC
>DATJOU010000347.1:0-15540 GCA_035506775.1 Solirubrobacteraceae bacterium
TCCTTATCAGAGAAGCGCTCTAACCGACTGAGCTAATCGCCCGTCTCTCTGCGCGCGCACCGTCCCCGACGGGGCGTCTCACAGTCGCGTCATCGTAGCGCTGCGACGAGTTCGGGAGGCGCGCGTCCCGGGACCCCGTCGGGGCCCGCGGCTCAGGCCACCACGCCCAGGCGCTGGGCGAGCTCGAGCGCCTCCTCGGGGCTGGCAAACGCCATCTCGGCGCGGTAACCCTCCCGCGTCGGCCTGACCTTGACCTCGGCACCGAGGGCCCGCCCCAGCGCCTCGGCGATATCCGCCGCCGCCTGTACCTGATCGGGGTGGGCCCCGGTCCCCTCCCGAGCGCCCGCCTTGGTTCGCCCACCCCCGGGATTCCCCTCGCGCGCCCGCTCCTCCAGCACCCTCACCGACCACTGCTCGGCGACGCATTCGCGGGCCAGCCCGCGCCTGGCGTCGTGGTCCTCGGCGAGCAGCAGCGCGCGGCCGTGGCCCTCGCTGAGCTGGCCCTCTTCGAGTATCTCGATCGCCTCGTCGGGGAGCTCGAGCAGGCGCAGCAGGTTGCTGACCGCCACCCGGCTGCGCCCGATCCTGCGTCCCACCTCCTCGCGCGTGAGACCGAGCTCCTCCACCAGCGCGGCGCAGGCACGCGCCTCCTCGATCGGGTTGAGGTCCTCCCGCACCATGTTCTCGACCAGCGCGAGCTCCAGCGAGGCGCTGTCCTCGCGCGCGCGCACGAGCGCGGGGATCTTCTCCAGCTGCGCCAGCTTGGCGGCCCGCCAGCGCCGCTCCCCGGCCACCAGCTCGTAGCGCCCCCCGGGACGGGGCCGCACGAGCACCGGCTGCAGCACCCCGCTGTCGCGCATCGAGTCCGCCAGCGCCTGCAGCGAGGCCTCGTCGAAGCGCCGCCGCGGCTGCTGGGGGTTGGGCCCGATCAGCTCAACCGGGAGCTCCCGCAGTTCCTGCCCGGCCTCGTCGGGGCTCTCCCCCGAGGCGGACAGGATCGCGCTCAGGCCGCGCCCCATCCCCGGCTTCGGCCTAGCCACGCGCCGCCACCTCCTTGGCCAGCTCGAAGTAGGCCGCCGCGCCGGCGCTGTGGGGGTCGTGGTGGGTCACCGGCAGACCGTAGCTGGGCGCCTCCCCGACCCTCACGTTGCGGGGGATCACGGTCTCGAACACCAGCTCCGGGAAGTGCGCCCGCACCTCCCGCTCGACGTCCTGGCCCAGGCGGGTGCGGGCGTCGTACATCGTCAGCAGCATCCCCGCAACGGTCAGCCTCGGGTTCAGCTCCCGCTGGACCAGCTCGAGCGTCTCGAGCAGCCCCGCCAGCCCCTCCAGCGCGTAGTACTCGGTCTGGACCGGCACGATCACGCGGTCGGCCGCCACCAGCGCGCACACGGTCAGCGGACCCAGCGAGGGCGGGCAGTCGAGGATCACGTACTCGAACGATTCCTTCACCTGCGACAGCGCATCCCGCAGCCGGTATTCGAAGCGGTCGATGCGGGGCAGCTCGATGCTCGCCGCCGCCAGCCCCTCCCCGGCCGGGAGCATCTTCAGGCCGCTCACCGCGGTCTCGACGACGGCCGCCCCTGCTCCCACCTCGCCGGTCAGCACCTCGTACAGCCCCGGCGCGTGGGTCTTCGCGATGCCGAGCCCGACCGTCGCGTTGGCCTGGGGATCCACGTCCACCAGCAGCGTCTCGTAGCCGGCCTCGGCGATGCAGGCCGCCACGTTGACGGCGGTCGTGGTCTTCCCCACACCCCCCTTTTGGTTGGCAATCGCGTAGACCGTTCCCACCGGCCGCAACGCTAGCGCCGTTTCGCCCCCCGCGCGGCCCCCGACCCCGCCCCGTGCGGACACGGGACGCCGCCCCGGCCCCGTCAGCTCCCGAGCGGGCGCTTCCTGGCGACCCCCGCACGCCGCGGGAAGCGCTCGTCGGTCGCCCGCTGCTTGGCCCACACGTGCAGGTGCAGGTCCGTCGCCCCCGCGTAGGGGGTGACCGCCAGGACCGCCCGCCGCTCGAGCCCCAGCAGCTCCCCGGCCTGCAGCGCCATCCGCTCCTCGCCGCTGTCCCGCCGCCCGCGCCAGTCCACCAGCACGCCCCCGACCTTCAGCAGCGGGGCCGCGTACTCGAGCACCACCGCCTGTGGCGCCAGCGCCCGCGCCGTGGCGACGTCGTGCAGTTCGCGCCCCGCGGTCCACTCCTCGGCGCGCGCACACACGACCTCGGCGTTGGCGAGCCCGGCGGCCCGGACGAGCCCCTCCACGAAGGCGCACCTACGCCGCTGGCTCTCGAGCAGCCGCACCTCACAGCCGGGCAGCGCGATCGCCAGCACGGCCCCCGGCAGGCCCGCCCCCGAGCCCAGATCGACCAGCGCCCCGGCCGCCCGCAGCTCGTCGAGCTCGGTGGACACCAGGGAGTCGGCCAGGTGCACGTCGATGGCCCGCTCGGCCGCCCGTGCGCTCGTCGGCGCCCCGCGGTCGCGCTCGAGCGCCCCGAGCAGCACGGCCAGCTGCTCCCGCTGGGGATCGCCGAGCCCGTAGCGCCTGGCGAGGTCGGCGAGCGCAGCCGGATGTTTCACGTTTTTCTATACGGTGAAACAACTGATCCCGCGAGCGGGGCCCCAGACGACCCGCCTGACCACGGGGGCGACCCGCCCGGCGGCGCACCGGACGAACCCCCCGACCGTCCGCCGCACCGCCCCCGAGGTGCCCGCCCCGTCCGCCGTTTCACGTTTTTCTGTACGGTGAAACAATCCCCCCGATGCCCGAGGTCCGACAGCCGCAGCTCACCGACGCCGAGCGGGGGCTGGTGGTGGGGGTGCTGATCGGCGAGGGGCACTTCGGGGGCGACGGGCGCTATCCGCAGATCACGCTGCGGATGCACGTCCGCCACGAGGCGCTGTTCCAGTGGCTGCAGCGCCTGTTCCCGCGTTCGCGGCTGTACGGCCCCTATGGTCATGGCGGGCGCAACTACTACCAGTGGATGGCTCGGGGGGACGCGCTGGTGGAGGACGTGCTGCCGGTTGTCGAGTCGTTGCTGACCGACGAGATCGACGGCCACGCCGCCCGGCGCCTGCGCGCGATGAGGGAGGACTACGCCGACTTCTTCGCCCGCCAGCGGGCCCGGGCGAGCGCGGCCCGCGAGCACCCCGAGCAGTCCTGAGCCGTGCCCCGGCGAGGGACGCCGCCGGTCAGTTCTGCGGGGTGATGATCAGATAGCGGTCGGGTTCCTCGCCCTCGCTGTGGGTCTCCACGTCGCCCCGCTCGCGTAGGTACTCGTGGACGATCCGGCGCTCGAACGCCGGCAGCGGGTCGAGCTCCACGGGCCGGCCGGCCGCGATCGCTTCCTCGGCCGCGTCGTCGGCCTGGGCTCGCAGCGACTCGGCGCGCCGCTCCCGATAGCCGTCGGCGTCGATCACCACCCGCACCGACGAGGGGCCCTCCGGGAACACGATCCGCTGGGCGAGGTGCTGGACGGCGTCGATCGTCTGCCCGCGGCGGCCGATGAACAGGCCGAGGCCTTCACCCTCCAGGCGCCCGGTCAGTGCACCCTCGCTCTCTTCCACCTCGATGCTCGCGTCGAGGTCGAGGGTCTCGATGATTTCCTCGAGCAGCTCCTCGAGCGCCTCGGCCGGCTCGAGCTGCTCGGCGTCGTCCTGCTGGCGCTCCGGACTCGCGTCGCTCATCTACGCCTCCCTGATCGTTTCTTCTTCTTACGCGGCGGTCGCGGCGGGGGGGCCGCCGGATTCGAGCCCGAGCCGTTGCCGCGCTCGCTGCCGCCTCCCGCAGAGGCTCCGCCGCCCGAGGCACCCGCGACCCCGGGTTCCGGCGTACCGGCGGCCCCCGCGAGCAGCTGTTTGAGCGAACTTCGGGGTTTGTCGTCCTTGGCCTTGGCCGGCCGGGGCGGCGGGGGCAATCGGCGGCGGATGATCGACTGCTGCCCGATCGTCCACACGTTGGTGGTGATCCAGTACACGAGCAGGCCGGCCGGGTAGCGGAACAGGATTACGACGAAGACCACCGGCAGCAGCAGCATCAGGCGCCGCTGGTTGGGGTCGGCGCTGGCGGTGGCGATCAGCGTCGAGCCGAGCTGCGAGGCGACGTAGAGCACGATCAGGACCACCAGCACGATCCCGGTCGCCTTGTCGGTGATGTCGGGGATGAAGAGGAACTTGGCGGAGTGGGGCTGGACCTCGTTGCAGGTCTTTTCGCCCACGAACTTGACCGGCACTTCCCCGATGTGCTGGACCATCTTGTGCGTCGCCTGGTTGTAGGCGTGGATCATGCCTTCCGGGCAGATGTGCTTCTTCAGGTCCGTGCGCAGCATGTAGAACAGCGAGATGAACACGGGCAGCTGCAGCAGCAGCGGCAGGCAGGAGGCCAGCGGGTTGATTTTGTTCTCCTGGTAGAACTTCATCAGCTCCTGCTGCTGGCGCTGTTTGTCGTCCTTGTAGCGCTCTTTGATCTCCTGCATCTGGGGGGCCAGCCGCTGCATCTCCTGCATCGACTTCAGCTGCCGGTAGGTCAGCGGCACCAGGATCGCCCGGATCAGGACCGTCAGGCCGACGATCGCCAGGCCCCAGCTCCCACCCACGAGGTGGTTGTGGATGAACACCATGATCCCTTCGAAGAGGGAGATCAGGGGCGCGAAGGCGTCCTGGATGACGTTGGCGAAGATCACCTGCCGCCGCCCGCGACGCCGTCGTGATGGTGGTGGTGGTGGGCCCCCTTGAACAGCCGCTGGTGCTCCACCGGGTCATAGCCGCCGTAGCTGAAGGGGTTGCAGCGCAGCAGCCGCCAGCCGGCGAGCACCAGGCCGCGGGCGATGCCGAACTCGCGGATCGCCTGGACGGCGTAGCTCGAGCACGAGGGGTAGTACTTGCAGCGGGCCGGGAGGGCCGGAGAGATCAGGCGCTGATAGACGACCAGCGGCGCGCACACGACGGCACGCAGCAGGCGGCTCGGCGGGGTGGGCTGGGCAGGTCCGTGGGGCCGGGCGGTCGTCGAGCTCACGTGGCCTCCGCCGGAGCAGCGGTGAGGCCCGCCTTCCGGAGCAGCTCCGCGAGCGCCTCCCGGATCCCGTCGAGGCCGTCCCGTTCGGCCAGCTCGGCGGCCCCGGGACGGGCCACCACGACCAGGTCATGACCCTCCCCGACCTCCTCGGCGACGGCGGCGAAGGCCTCGCGCAGCAGGCGCTTGACGAGGTTGCGCTGGACCGCCCCGCCGACCTTGCGCGAGACCGACAGGCCGAGCCGGCTGGGGCCGGCGGACGGGCTGTCGAACACGTACAGGACGAGATGCCGGGAAGCGCTGGAGCGCCCGTGGCGGTACACGCGCTCGAACTCGGCGCTGCGCGAGAGACGCCCGCCACGGGACGTGAGGCGCGGCTTGATCGCGTGCTCCTCGCTCACCTCGCGTATCGACCGCCGCGGCGTCTCAGGCGGACAGGCGCTTGCGCCCCTTGTCGCGGCGACGCTTGAGGGTCAGCCGGCCGGCCCGCGTGCGCATCCGCGCGCGGAAGCCGTGCACCCGCGCACGCTTGCGCTTCTTCGGCTGGTAGGTCCGCTTCATGCCGCATGGAGTATAGGGGCGCGGGAGGGCCGCAGTTTCGCCTATGACCCGCCTCCGGGCCCGCTGCGAGGGCGCCGATCGGCTCGCCCATCCGGCCCCGCGAGGGGCCCGCGGAAATTTCCTCGCCAATTGCGAGCAGCCCCGATGGCGTCCCGTGGGGGTTGGCTATAGTCGCTGCTCCCGGGCCCTCAGGGCCCTCTTTCCAACAGTTGGTCGGTCGCTTCTGGGAGGGAGCCGAGACACGCTGCCGTGAGCCAGGACCTCGAGCAGATTTGGTCACGCGTGCAGGCTCAGCTGGCGCTCGTGGTCGACGAGCCGACCTACAGGATCTGGCTGGAGCCGTTGCGCGCACTCGAGCTGCGGGGGGACGCGGTGCTGGTCGCGGTCCCGGTCCACGCCCGCCACTGGATCCAGGAGCGCTACGGCCGGGCGGTCCAGGCCAGCATCGAGTTGGTGCTCGGCGAGGGCTGGCGGCTGGAGCTGACCGAGGCCTCCGAGCAGCCCGCACGCGAGGCCGGCGGCGAGGGGCGGCGGCGATCGGGTCGCGGCGGGGGGTCGCGGGAGCCGGACCAGCCGCAGCGCTCCCACCGGGGCGGGCCGCTCGGCAACCCCAAGCTGACCTTCGAGCAGTTCGTGATCGGCGACAGCAACCGGCTCGCCCACGCGGCCGCGCTGACGGTCGCCGAGATGCCGGCCCAGGCCTACAACCCGCTGTTCATCTGCGGCCCTCCCGGCGTCGGCAAGACCCACCTGCTGAGCTCGATCGCGAACCTGCTGGCGCTGCACGCCCCCGAGATGACCGTCCGCGCCACCACCGGGGAGGCGTTCACGAACGAGTTCCTGGCCGCCCTCGCCGGCGGGGAGGGGGAGCGCTTCAAGGCCCGCTTCCGCGACGTGGACGTGCTGCTGCTCGACGACGTCCAGTTCCTGCAGCGCAAGACCCGCACCGAGGAAGAGTTCTTCCACACCTTCAACGCCCTGCACGACGAGGGGCGCCAGATCGTGCTCACCTCCGACCGGCCACCGCACGACCTCAAGGCCCTCGAGGATCGCCTGCGCGAGCGCTTCGCGGCCGGGCTGATCGCCGACGTCGCCCCGCCGGACCTCCCCACCAGGTTGGCGATCCTGCGCAAGCGGGCCCATCACGACGACGTGGAGCTCGCGGAGGAGCGCGCCCTCGAGGTGATCGCAGACCGTGTCGCAACGAACGTGCGGGCGTTGGAGGGGGCGCTTATCCGCGTGGTGGCGTTCAGCTCGTTGAGCGGGCGCCCGTTCACGGCGGGGCTTGCCGAAGAGGTGCTCGACGGTCTGTATCCCAGGCTGCACCCTGCCGGGACCCGGGCGCGTACCGTCGCCGACGTCCAGGCCGCCACCTGTGAGCTGTTCGGGCTCTCATCCACCGAGCTGCTCTCGAGCTCCCGCTCGGCGCGGGTGGCGTGGCCGCGCCAGATGGCGATGTACCTCTCACGTGAGATCACAGGCCAGTCCACGACGGCGATCGGGCGCCAGTTCGGAGGACGGGACCACACGACCGTCCTGCATGCCTGCAAGCGGGCTTCCGCCCGGCTCAACTCCGACGAGCCGTCACGGCGAGCGCTGCAGCGCCTGTGCACAGCTCTTGGGTGCGACGTGCCGGGGGCACCGTGATAGGACCCGCGACCGCTCCGCCTGAGAGACTTCCCCACCGTCGGGCCGTGGGTTCTCCACCGTCTTCCACAACCGCAGCGGGACCACCACTCGCTGTTCACATGCTCACAGCCCCTACGTACTCCTGGATATATCTCTCTTCCTCATAGATGAAGCTCACCGTCTCCTGTTCTGATCTGCTCAACCAACTCCAGGGCGCTGTCCGTGTCGCTTCGACCCGCAGCGCGGTTCAGGCCCTGTCCGGAGTGATGGTCTCCGCCCCGGCCGACGGCCAGCCCGAGCTGCTCGCCACCGACATGGACGTCGGGCTGCGGGTGCCGCTCGACGCCGAGGTGGAGCGCCCCGGCTCGGCGGTCCTGCCGGCGCGGCTGCTGCTCGACGTCGTGCGCTCGCTGCCGGCGGACCGGCTGTCGCTGGAGCTGCGCAGCGCCGAGGGCGACGTCGAGCTGATCAGCGGCCCTGCCACCTTCCACCTGCGCACGCTGCGGGCCGAGGACTTCCCCACGCTGCCGGCGCCTGAGCCCGACACGCGCGTCACGCTCCCCGCCGAGGCCTTCGTGGACACGGTGACCCGCGTCGCGCGGTCGGCCTCGCGGGACGAGACGCGACCGGTGCTCACGGGGATCCTGATGACGGCCTCCGCGTCGGAGCTGCGGATGGTGGCGACCGACTCCTACCGCCTGTGCGTCAAGCAGACCGCGATCGAGCCCCCGGTGCAGAGCGCGCTCGAGGTCAACGTGCCGGCCCGGGCCCTGCAGGAGCTGGTCCGCATCGCCTCCGGCACGGACACCGACACGCTGTCGGTCAGCCGTGGCTCCAACCAGGTGATCTTCGAGCTCGGGGACACGGTCCTGTCCTCGCGTCTGATCGACGGCCAGTTCCCCAACTACCGCCAGCTGCTCCCGGAGTCCGTCGACCACGAGCTGCGGCTGTCGACCACCGAGCTCGGGGAGGTTGTGCGGCGCATCAGCCTGCTCGCCCAGAAGAACGCCCCACTGCGGCTGAGCTTCAGCGAGGGCACCCTGACGGTCTCTGCCCAGACCCCCGACGTCGGAGAGGCCAGCGAGGCGATCCCGGTGCCGTTCCAGGGGGAGGTGTTCGAGATCGGGTTCAACCCCGAGTTCCTCAAGGACGGGCTCGAGAGCATCGAGTCCCAGGAGCTCGTGCTGAAGCTGATCAGCCCCTTGCGGCCCGGCGTGATCGAAACCCCCGAGACCGGGGACTTCGTGTACCTGATCATGCCGATCCGTCTGAACGTGTGAAGCCGTGGAGCCGCTCCTCACCGCCGTGCAGCTACGGGACTTCCGCAGCTACGCGCGCGCCGAGGCCGGACTCGGCGGCAACCTGAGCGTCGTCCACGGCCCCAACGGGGCGGGCAAGAGCAACCTGCTCGAGGCCATCTACTACGGCTGCACCGGGCGCTCTCCCCGGACCCGCAACGAGCGTGAGCTGGTCCGCTTCGGGGCGGAGGCGACCCGCGTCACGGTCGGGCTGCTCGAGGGATCCGAACCCCACGAGCTCGCCGTCGGCTTCGGCGCCACGGCCGCGGGAGGTCAGCCGAGCAAGCGCATGAGCGCCGACGGCGCCGACGTGGAGCGGGTCCTCGATCTCCCCTTCAGGCCGCTCGTGAGCGTGTTCCTGCCCGACCGCCTGGAGCTCGTCAAAGGTCCGCCGGCCCTGCGCCGCTCGCACATGGACCAGCTCGTGGCGGCCCTGTGGCCGGCCCGGGCGGCGGACCGCGGCGAGTACTCCCGCGCGCTCGCCCAGCGCAACGCGCTGCTGGGGGGGATCCGCGGGGGGAGGGCCTCACGGGCCTCGCTGGGGGCGTGGGACGCGGAGCTGGCCCGTGCCGGCCTGAAGGTGCGCGAGCATCGCGGGCGGGCGGTCGAGCTGCTCCAGGACGCGTTCGCCGAGCGCGCCCATCGGCTCGGGATCTCCGGCGAGGTGTCGCTGCGCTACCGCCCCCGGGTGACGGTCGCGGACGCCGACGAGTACGTCCGCGAGCTCGCCCACCGGCTCGAGCGGGACCTCGAGCGGGGCTTCTCCGGGTACGGCCCCCATCGCGACGAGCTGCTGGTGCTGCGCGAGGGACGGGAACTGCGCGTGTACGGGTCCCAGGGGGAGCAGCGCCTGGCGCTGCTGGCGCTGCTGCTGGCCGAGCGGGCGGTGCTCGCCGAGGAGCGTGGGCAGGTCCCCCTGATGCTGCTCGACGATGTCATGAGCGAGCTCGACGCCGACCGCCGCGAGACGCTGGCGGCCGAGCTGCGCTCGGGTGGTCAGAGCGTGATCGCCACCACCGACCTCGGGTACGTGCCCGGGGCGGGGGATGCCTCGGTGGCCCGCCTGCGGATCTCGCCCGGGACCGTCATGCAGGAGGCGATCGCTGCGTGAGCCGGCGGGCGCCGCGTCCGATCTCCACGGTGCTCCCGGCGCTCGTCGACGGGCTGGCACCGGCGACCCTCCTGGCCCGGGTCCAGCGCGCCTGGCCGGAGGCGGCGGGGAGCGCGATCGCGACCGCCGCCCACCCCACAGCCGAGCACGACGGGGTGCTCACCGTGAGCTGCGAGGCGGCCGTCTGGGCCCAGGAGCTGGAGCTGATGGAGCCCCTCCTGGTGGAGCAGCTCAACGTGGCCCTCGGCGAGCCCGCCATCCACACCCTGAGGTGCCGCACGGGATAATCGGGGAGACCCCGCATATACCCCGATTTTGCAGGGATTTAGGGGTGTTATGTAGCCGGTTACAGCACCCCCTCGTGCTACCATGTAGCTACACAAGCCCCCGCTCCCGGCCGTGGACTTCCAGCCCCGGAAACCGGGGCTCTTTTACGTCAACGGAGGGCAATTGGCATCACGCAGCAATCGCTCGCCAGAGGGTGGCGAGCCCGGCGACTTGAACCAGAAAACGCCAACTGGCGGCTCAGCCAGCTACGACGCGCAGGACATCACGGTCCTCGAGGGCCTACAGGCCGTCCGCAAGCGCCCCGGGATGTACATCGGCTCGACCGGCGTGCTCGGCCTGCACCACCTCGTCTACGAGGTCGTGGACAACTCGGTGGACGAGGCCCTGGCGGGGTTCTGCACCGAAGTCTCGGTGACGATCCACCCCGACAACTCGGTCACCGTGTTCGACAACGGCCGCGGGATCCCGGTCGCGATGATGGAGAAAGAGGGCAAGCCCGCCGTCGAAGTCGTCCTGACCGTCCTGCACTCGGGCGGCAAGTTCGGCGAGGGGGGCGGCTACAAGGTCTCCGGAGGCCTGCACGGGGTCGGTGTGTCGGTCGTCAACGCGCTGTCCGAGACGCTGCACGTGGAGATCCGCCGCGACGGCTACGTGTGGACGCAGGACTACTCGCGTGGGGACCCGCTCGGGCCGCTCCAGCAGGGGGCCAAGCTGGGCAAGGGCGAGTCCACCAGCAACAGCGTGACCTTCCTCCCCGACGCCGACATCTTCGAGTCGCTCGAGTTCGACTTCACCACGCTCGAGGAGCGCCTGCGCGAGACCGCCTTCCTGACCCGGGGGCTGAAGATCTCGATCGTGGACGAGCGCGCCGGCGGCCACTCCGCCTCCTTCCAGTACGACGGGGGCATCGAGGACTTCGTCACCTACCTGAACGAGAACAAGGACACCGTCCACCGCAAGGTGATCTTCTTCGCCGGCGAGTCCGAGGAGGGCGCGGCGGAGGTGGCGATGCAGTGGAACTCCTCCTACCAGGAGTCGGTCCACGCGTTCGCCAACAACATCAACACGCGCGAGGGGGGCTCTCACCTGAGTGGCTTCCGCTCCGCGCTCACGCGCACCATCAACAAGTACGCGCGCGACCACACGCTGCTGAAGGAGAAAGAGGACAACCTCTCCGGCGAGGACGTCCGCGAGGGGCTCACGGCCGTGATCTCGGTCAAGCTCTCCGACCCCCAGTTCGAGGGTCAGACCAAGACCAAGCTGGGCAACCCGGGGATGGCCGGCTTCGTCGAGTCGATCGTCAACACGGGCCTGTCGGAGTTCCTCGAGGAGAACCCCAGCGAGGCCCGGGCCGTGATCAACAAGGCCGTCCAGGCGCAGCGGGCACGTGAGGCCGCCCGCAAGGCCCGCGACCTCACCCGCCGCAAGTCGGCGCTCGAGAACTCAACCCTGCCGGGGAAGCTCGCCGACTGCTCGGTGAAGGACCCGGCGCTGGCCGAGCTGTTCGTGGTCGAGGGCGACTCCGCGGGAGGTTCGGCCAAGCAGGGCCGCGACCGCAACACGCAGGCCGTGCTGCCGCTGCGGGGGAAGATCCTCAACGTCGAGAAGTCCCGCATCGACAAGGTGCTCCAGAACGCCGAGATCCAGGCCCTGATCACCGCGATCGGGACGGGTGTGCGGGACGAGTTCAACATCGAGAACGCCCGCTACCACAAGGTGATCCTGATGACCGACGCCGACGTCGACGGGGCACACATCAGGACGCTCGCGCTGACGCTGCTGTTCCGCGAGATGAAAGAGCTGATCGAGGAAGGCTACGTCTACATCGCCAAGCCTCCGCTGTACAAGCTCGGCCAGGGCAGCCGCGAGCGCTACATCGAGCGGGAGTCCGAACTGGAAGACATCCTGCTCTCGGAGAAGTGGGAGAAGTTCGACGTGTTCGACCGTCACGGCTCTCAGTTCAAGCTCACCGAGGCCCGCTGGCAGCGGTTCACCCGCCAGCTCAAGCAGTACGAAGGCTGGGCCCAGACGCTGCGCGGGCAGCACGGCCACGACGTCGTCGAGCTGCTCGAGGAGTCCTCGCTGTTGAGCGAGCAGGTGGCCAGCGCCGACGCCGCGATCGAGCAGCTCAGCCGCAACGGCGACGAGGCCGACACGCACAAGACCGAGGTGATCGAGCACGACCCGCTCGAGATCCGGGTGCGGTCCGTCGAGACCGGCACCGGCTTCGCCCGCACCCACCGCATCAGGCGCTCGCTGTTCGAATCCAACGAGTACCGCCAGTTCGCCCGCGTGCACATGCAGCTGATCGAGCTCGTCGGCGTGCCCCCCTTCGAGGTCCGCCTCGGGGACGCCAGCGAGAACGCCGCCACCTTCGAGGCGCTCCACGCGGCCGTCCTGAAGGTCGCCCAGAAAGGCGTGAAACTGCAGCGCTTCAAGGGGCTCGGCGAGATGAACGCCGACCAGCTCGGCGAAACCACGATGTCGCCGAGCACCCGCGTGCTCGCCCAGGTGACCGTCGAGGACGCCGCCGCCGCCGACCGGATCTTCTCCAAGCTGATGGGCGATCAGGTCGAGCCGCGCCGCGAATTCATCGAAGAGAACGCTCGCTCGGTCGCGAACCTGGATGTGTAGGGAGGGGGTGATCGCCAATGGCCAGCGCTGACGTGATCGGCGGTGGCAACATCGAACCTCGCGCGCTCGAGGAGGAGATGCGCACCGCCTACCTCGACTACGCGATGTCGGTCATCGTCGGGCGTGCCCTCCCCGACGTGAGGGACGGCCTCAAGCCCGTCCACCGCCGCGTCCTGTACGCGATGAACGAGCTCGGGCTGGGCCCGGGCCGCTCCTACTCCAAGTGCGCCCTGATCGTCGGCGAGGTGATGGGCAAGTACCACCCCCACGGCGACTCCGCCATCTACGACACGCTCGTCCGTCTCGCCCAGGACTTCTCGATGCGCAACGAGCTCGTCGACGGCCAGGGCAACTTCGGCTCGATCGACGACGACCCGGCTGCCGCCATGCGCTACTGCGTCACGGGCGACACCCGCGTCGCGCTTCCGAGCGCCACCGTCACGATCGCCGACCTCGCCGAGGGTCTGGAGGCCGACGCCGAGCGCGACGTCGACCTGCAGGTCCTCGACCGCCTCGCCCGCCCCGTCCACGCCTCGAAGCTGTTCAACTCGGGCGTCCACCCGACGCTGAGGATGAGCACCCGCGAGGGCTACGAGTTGCAGGGCTCGTACAACCACCCGGTGCTCTGCCTGGTGGACATGGTCGGAGTTCCCCTGCTGCTCTGGAGGCGCCTGGACGAGCTCGTCTGCGGCGACCGTGTCCTGATCAGCCGGACCCCACGCGGCTCGGATCGCGAGGTCTCGTCCTCCGAGGAATCGCTCGCCTTGCTACTCGGGGCCTTCGTCTCCGAGGGCTGGGTCTCGGAACGACGCGCCGGCTTCAACAACGTCGATCAGGACTACTTCCGCAGCGTCGTCGACGCTTACGACGAGCACGTGGGAGGGACCCGCTACCTGAGCGAGCGCAAGATCGCCTCTGGGAGCAGACTCTTCGAGCTCGACGTTCACAACACGAAGGCCCTGGTCCGCAGCGCCCTCGCTCCGCTCTGTGGACAGCGCTCCGCCGCCAAGCGCGTCCCGGAGTCGGTCTGGCGGGCGGCACCGGGCTTCAAGCGTGCCTTCCTGCAGTCGCTGTTCACCGGCGACGGCTCGTCCTCGCTGCTCCCGCGGCGCACGATCCAGGTCTCCTACTCCTCCTACAGCGAGGGACTGTGTCGAGATGTGCAGCAGCTGCTGCTCGAGTTCGGCATCGTCTCGCGCCGCTGCCGGCCCTCGAGCCGAGGCGAGCACAAGCTCGTGCTCACCAACCGCCGCGACGCCCGCCTGTTCAGTGGGCGTGTGGGTTTCCTCGGGGCCAAGCAGCAGAAGCTGCTCGTCGAGCTCGCCCAGATCCCCGAGCAGAGCCGAGCGCTCAGCAGCGATCACGTGCCCTTCATCGCCGGCTACATCCGCTCGGAAGCCGGGGGTGGACGGGAGGACCGCGACTGGCTCCGCCGACACAACGTCGATCGAGTTGAGCGCTGGGAGCGGCAGGGCACGGCGATCCTCGAGCGGATCGAGTCGCAGGAGGTCAAGCGGGTCATCGAGCCGCTGCTCGACGCGAACCACTACTACGCCGAAGTCACGTCGGTCGAGCCCGCGGGCGAGCAGACGGTGTACTCGCTACGGGTGGACACCGACGACCACTCGTTCCTCACGAACGGGTTCGTCAGCCACAACACCGAGGCCCGCCTCGCGCGGATCGCGATGGAGATGCTGCGCGATCTCGACATGGACACCGTCGACTTCACGCCCAACTACGACGGCAAAAAGCAGGAACCGGTCGTCCTGCCGGCGCGCTTCCCGAACCTGCTCGTCAATGGCGGCTCGGGAATCGCGGTGGGGATGGCCACCAACATCCCCCCACACAACCTCCGCGAGGTGATCGGGGCCACGATCGCCTACATCGACGACCCCGACATCGAGGTCGACGGGCTGATGCGCCACATCAAGGGCCCCGACTTCCCCACCGGCGGGGTGATCCTCGGCCGTGCCGGGATCCGCGACGCCTACGAGACCGGCCGTGGACGGGTGCGAGTCCAGGCCCGGGCCCACATCGAGCCGCTCAAGCAGGGCAAAGAGGCGATCATCGTCACCGAGCTCCCGTTCCAGGTCAAGAAGGGGGGCGACGGTGGGCTGATCCAGAAGATCGCCGAGCTCGTCAAAGACGGGCGCATCACCGAGATCGCAAACATCGAGGACCACTCCGACAAGCGCGGCATGCGGGTCGTGATCGAGCTCAAGCGCGACGCGATCCCCAAGGTCGTGCTGAACAAGCTCTACAAGCACACCCCGATGCAGAGCACCTTCGGGGTCAACATGGTCGCGCTCGTGGACAACGTCCCGCGCACCCTCGACCTGCGCGCGGTGATCCACAACTACGTCGCTCACCAGCGCGAGGTGATCGTCCGCCGTACCAAGCACGAGCTGTCTGAAAAGGAAGACCGGGCCCACATCCTCGAGGGCCTTCTCACGGCCCTCGAGCACCTCGACGCGATCATCGAACTGATCCGCGCCTCACGCGACCGCGACGCCGCCCGCGAGCAGCTGATGGAGCGCTTCGAGCTGAGCGTGATCCAGGCCAGCGCGATCCTCGACCTGCGCCTCTCCCAGCTCACCGCCCTGGAGGCCGACGGGATCAAACAGGAGCACGCCGACGTGCTCGAGCGGATCGCCGAGCTGCGGGCCATCCTGGGCGACGAGTCCCGGGTCCTCGGCGTGATCAAGGAGGAGCTGTCGGAGATCTCCGAGCGTTTCGGCGACGAGCGCCGCACCGAGATCAGCCACTCCGAGGACGAGATCGACATCGAGGACCTGATCGCCGACCAGCAGATGGTGATCACGATCACCCAATCCGGGTACGTCAAGTCGCTGCCGCTGGCCACCTATCGCCAGCAGCAGCGCGGAGGGCGCGGCGTGACCGGTATGGACATGAAGGACGGCGATTACATCGAGCACCTGTTCGTGTGCTCCTCGCACGACTACCTGTTGTTCTTCTCCAACCGCGGCAAGGTCTACCGCTCGAAGGTCTACG
>DATJOU010000348.1:0-6848 GCA_035506775.1 Solirubrobacteraceae bacterium
TGATCGCGACCGAAGCGGGTGAGCTGCGCCTCGCCGGTTCGGTGGTGGCCGAGCTCGGAACCCCGGAGAGCGTCCGCGAGGTCGTCAGCGCCCGCCTCAGCCGCCTGGACCCGACCACCACCGAGGTGCTCGAACTGGCGGCCACCGCGGGGGCCGAGTTCGAGCCGGCGATCCTCGCACGCGGGTCCCAGCTGTCCGAGCGGGAGCTGGTCGCGGCACTCGACGAGGCCACCCGCAGCGGCATGGTGGTCGAGCTTCCCGGCCGCCAGCTCAGTTACAGGTTCAGCCACGAGCTCGTGCGCCGCGCCGTCTATGACCGCGTGTCGGGCATGCGCCGGGCGGAGCTGCACCTGCGGATCGGCGAGGCGATGGAGGCGGTCGGGGGGCGGTCGGTGCGGGTGCTTGCCGACCTCGCCCACCACTTCACCGTGGCGGCTCCCCTCGACGGTGTGGAGCGGGCAGTCCGCTACAACGTCCTCGCCGCCCGTGCCGCGGCCGATGCGGTCGCCTTCGACGAGGCCGCCGAGATGCTGCTCGCGGCCCTCGAGCTCGGGATCGAGGAGCCTCACGCCCGCGCCGAGGTGCTGCTCGAGCTCGGGATCGTCAGGCACAAGGCGGGTAAGGCCCCCGAGGCGCTGGAGGCGCTCGCGGCTGTGGCCGAGATCGCCCGTGAGCTGTCCGACGCCGAGCTGCTGGCGCGGGCGGCGGCCGGCTACGAGGAGGCGAGCTGGCGCCCGGGGACGATCGAGCACCGCGCCCTGGAGCTGCTCGAAGAGGCGACGGCGGCGCTGGGCGACGAAGAGTCCGAGCTGCGGGTGGAGCTGCTCGGCGGGCTGGCCCGTGCGCTCGACATGCGCGGGCAGCGGGAGCGAGGGGCGATCGTCCGTGCGAACGCGCTCGAGCTGGCGCGCAGGCTCGACGACCGCCCGGGCCTCGCGACGGTGCTGGTGCGCTCCTACTGGTCACGCGGGACGACCCCGATCGCGGACATCCTCGAGATGCTCACCGAGGCACGGGCTCTCGGCGAAGAGCTGCTCGACACCGAGCTGCAGGCCGAAGCGATGGCGTGGCGCGTGCCCGCCTTCGTGCAGATCGGCGACATCTCCACGGCCCGCGAGGAGGTCACGGTCCTGCGACGCATGGCCGAGCTCACCCGTCAGCCCTTCAACCTGCACGTGGCCGAGCACTACGGGGCCGCGATCGCGCTCTCGGACGGACGCCTCGAGGCGGCCGAGGCGATGGCGCGGCGCTCCGAGCAGGTGGGCCGCATGCTGACCGGCCGCGACGCGTCCGGGACCAACGGGATTCAGATGTTCAGCATCCGCCGCGAGCAGGGGCGGCTGGCCGAGCTCGCCTCGGTGGTCAGGATCCTCGCGGCCGACGATCGCGCCCACGGGCCGTGGCGTCCCGGGTTGGCGAGCCTGCTGGTCGAGCTGGGGATGGACTCCGCCGCCAGACGCGAGCTCGCCCGGATCGCGGCCGAGGGCCTTGAGCCCTTCCGCGAGTCGTTGTGGCTGGCGGCGCTCGCCTACACCGCCGACGCGTGCTCAGCCCTGCGCGAGGAGCAGCTCGCGCCCCTGCTGTACGGGGAACTGTCCCCGTGGACGGGGAGCAACGTGATGATCGGCCACCTCGTCGCCTACTACGGGGCCGCGGACCGCTATCTGGGGATGATGGCGGCCACGCTCGGCGAGTGGGAGCTCGCGGAGGAGCACTTCGAGCGGGCGATCGAGGCCAACCGTGCGATGGGGGCGATGACGTGGCTGGCCCACACCAACTACGAGTATGGGCGCATGCTGCTCGACCGGGGAGCCCAGCACCGGACCCGAGCCGAGCCCCTGCTGGCGGACGCCGACCGGCTCGCCGTCCGCATCGGGATGGCCGGCCTGCGGGCGCGGATCGGATCACTGGGGGCGCCGATCGCGCCCACCCCGAACCTGCCCGATTCCCTGTCCGGGCGCGAGGCCCAGATCCTGCGGCTGGTCGCCCGGGGCATGAGCAATCGCGAGATCGGGGCCGAGCTGTTCATCAGCGAGCACACCGCCGCCAACCACGTGCGCAGCATCCTGCGCAAGACCGGGTGCGCCAACCGCACGGAGGCGGCGTCCTACGCCCATCGTCACGCGCTTGTGGACAGCTAGAGACCGGGATACGATCGGATCCGATGCCCCTGTTCGTCATCGAGCGGACGTTCGCCGACCAGCTGGAGCTGAGCGACGACGACGTCAGGCTGATCGAGGAGGTCAACGCCGACGAGGGGGTTCGCTGGCTGTTCTCGTTCCTGAGCGCCGACCGCCGTCGCAGCTACTGCCTGTATGAGGCCCCGTCGGCCGGCGCGATCGTGGCAGCCGCGCAGAAGGCCGAAATCCCCGCCGACGCCGTCGTCGAAGTCCAGCCGGACGCGCTCGGCGTCCCGGGCCGCGCCCAGGAGTGGGCTTCCTCGCAGTAGCGCGAGTGGCCACGGGCGCTACGCCGAAATACGCTCCGCGCCCCCGCCGGTCAGGAGCTTCTCCTCGAACACGAAGCCGGCTTCGAGTGCCCGGCGCACCGGGCAGGTCTCTGCCACCCGCTCCAGGCGGCGACACTGCTCGTCGGAGAGGCCGGCGGGGAGGTGTACCTCGACGGTCATCCGCCGGGGCACCGCGTCGGTGTCATAGCTGACTTCGACATCGATCTGCCCGACGTCCCACCCCCGCTTCTGGGCGTACATCGCGATCATCGTCGACACGCACCCGGCCACGGCCGCGGCGAGCAGCTCGTGCGGGGCGGCCCCCTCGTCGGTGCCTCCGAGGGCGTTCGGCTCGTCGGTGACGATCGTGTGGCGGCCGTTGACGTCAACGAGGTGCTTGAGGCCTCCGTCGATTCGGTGGGCTGTCGCTGTCATGGCCATCTCTTCTCGATCCTCTCTGTCGTCGCCCGTGCCCGCATCCGCGGCGACTACGTGATCTCACTCGGTGGCGGACACCTTCACCACTGAACAACTATACAACTGAATAATTGTGATAGGATGGCGCCATGAACGATCGCGTGGAAATCCCCCACCCCGTGCCACCGGCGCTCGCCGAGCTGATCGCTGAGCGTTTCCGAGTGCTCGGAGAGCCGATGCGGATCCGCCTTCTCGACTCCCTGCGGGCCGGTCCCGCCAGCGTCCAGCAGCTCCAACAGGCGACGGGCGGCTCCCAGCAGAACGTCTCCAAGCACCTCGGCGTGCTCCTCAGGGCGGGCCTCGTGAGCCGGCGCAAGGACCGTACCTTCAGCCTCTACGAGATCACCGACGACAAGGTGTTCGCACTCTGCGAGCACGTCTGTGGGGGCCTCCGAAGGCAGCTCGACGAGCTCGACGAGCTGCTCCACCCAGAGACCATGGGTGTGTCGTGAGCACGGCCACCATCCGCCCAGGGACAGCGGGGGCGGAGGGGTCCCGGCTCCCGCGGGCCGTGGCCGGGCGGCCGGGGGCGATCGGCCGGCTCGGCGGATGGACCGCCAGCCATTTCAGGATCGTCCTCGGGGCCTGGCTCGTGATCGCGGTGGCGCTCGGGTTCTTCGCCCCCCGGGTCGAGACGGCCCTCTCCGGGGCAGGCTGGGAAGCGAGTGGCTCGCAGTCGGTGCAGGCCCGGCGCCTGATCGAACGCGACTTCGCCGGTCTCGGCAGCTACGGCCTGACGGCCGTCGTCTACTCGCCAACCGAAACCGTCCACCAGCGTTCCGTGCAGGCGCTGATCGCACGCGTAGAGGGGACCCTGCGCGCAGACCCGGCGGTGCGCACGGTCCTCGCCCCCGCCCCCGGGGTGTCGGTGTCCGCCGACGGGCACACGGCGATCGTGCAGGCCGGCTCCGCTCGAGACCCCAACCGGATGGTCGCTGCAGCCGGCCGTCTCGAGGCGCGGCTGCACGCTCTCTCGAGCGGGGGCGCCGTCGCTGACCTGACGGGGGCGCCGGCGATGTGGTCCGACTTCAACGCCGCCAACCGCTCGGCGATGCTGAGGTCGGAGGTCGTCTCCTGGCCGGTCACTCTCGCGATCCTGCTGCTGGCGTTCGGCTCGCTGGTGGCGGCCGGGCTGCCGTTGATGCTGACGATGGTGGGACTGCTCTCGGCGGCGGGGGTCCTCTACCTCGGGACGCTGCTCGCGCCGATCTCGATCTGGGCGATGAACTTCGCCCTCATGTTCGCCCTCGCGCTCGGCATCGACTACGCCCTCTTCATCGTGTACCGCTTCAGGGGAGCCCTATTCGGCTCCGGCATGGACCCGGCTGCCGCCACGGAGGTGACGATGGACACGGCGGGGAAGGCCGTGCTGTTCAGCGGCCTCACGGTTCTGATCTCGCTGACGGCGGTGATGCTGGTCCCGAGCCCTGCGTTCCGCAGCATGAGCCTCGGGATCATGCTCGCCGTCGTCTTCGTGCTGGCCGCCACGCTCACGCTGCTGCCGGCGGTGCTCGCCAGGATCGGCCCCGCCGTCGACAGGCTCGCGCTCCCCTGGGCCCACTCTGCCGAGCACCGCTCGGCGCGATTCGCCGCCTGGGGCGAGCGGCTCTGGCGGCACCCCGTCGCCTACGGCCTGCCCGCGCTGGGGCTGCTGCTGGCACTCGCGTTCCCGGTCACCGGGCTGCGGACCTCGATGCCGTCGATCAAGGTCGTGCCCGAAGGCGACTCCTCGCGCACCGGCTACGCGCGTGCGCAGGCCGCATTCGGCCCCGGTGCCACGGGTCCTCTGCAGATACTCGCGCCGGCATCCGAGGCCAGTACGGCTGCCCGCGTGGCGGGTGCCGACCCCGGGGTCGCAGCGGTGATGGCGGCACGGCAGACCGCCGACGGGGAGACCCTGATCACGGCGATCCCCCGCCGGGACCCGTCCGATCCCGCGGTGGCCGCCACCATCGCCCGGCTGCGCTCGAAGCTTCCCCGGGGGACGCTCCTCGGCGGCGCTGTGGCCGAAAACCACGACCTCCAGAGCGCCCTCACGAAGAAGACGTGGCTCGTCGTCGGAGTCGTGGTCACCCTCGGATTCCTGCTCTTGCTGCTCGCCCTTCAGGCTCCACTGATCGCAGCGGCCGGGGTGCTCACGAACCTGCTCGCCACCGGGGCGGCGTTCGGCGTCGCGAGGTGGGTCTTCCAGGACGGTGACCTTCATTCGCTCCTGGGGTTTCAGCCGCAGGGTTTCCTCGACGCCTGGGGGCCCGTGTTCTTCTTCGCCATGATCTTCGCGATCTCGATGGACTACACCGTCTTCCTGCTCTCGAGCGCGAAGGAGCACTGGGATCGCTCCGGCGACGCCCGCGAGGCGATGATCGGCGGCGTCGCCCATTCGGGCCGCGTGATCTTCGCGGCCGCGGCGGTGATGGTCGCCGTCTTCTTCACCTTCGCGCTGTCCGGCCCGCTTCCCCCGAAGGAGATGGGGATCATCCTCGGAGTCGCCGTCCTGCTCGACGCGCTGCTCGTCA
This sequence comes from Solirubrobacteraceae bacterium, assembly GCA_035506775.1. Lineage (GTDB taxonomy): Bacteria > Actinomycetota > Thermoleophilia > Solirubrobacterales > Solirubrobacteraceae > Palsa-744. The sequence continues at coordinate 5,443 of DATJOU010000348.1, forward strand.
GGCTGCTTCTGCTCCCGGTCCTGTTGAGGCTGCTGGGCGCTCGGGCCTGGTATCTCCCCCGGTGGGCGCGGAGGCTCCTCCCGAAGGTCCGGTTCGGACACGGATAGGGCGGGCCGGCCCCGCTGTCCGGGCTGCGGTCCGGGTTGATCGGCGGCGGAGGGCGGCCATGCCCACCCTCCCCCGCCAGCGCGCCGCCGCCGTCAGGCGGCGCAGTCCCTTGAGCGCAGCAACGAAGGGACGAAGTCCGCGACCGTGCCGAGGTTCTTCGCCTTGATGCCTTCGCCCGCCGTCGGTGTGCCGATGACCTCCAGCGGTGGCGGACAGGGCCTTCTCTCGCAGCACGAGGACTCCGCTCACACACAAGACTTCCCGACGCCGAGGGGCGCCGGCGGGGCCACCGCGTTCGAGGGCCGAGTTCACGACCTGCTCCGAGGGAGCGCTTCGGTCAGTCGAGGCGGCCGCCCGGCCGGCGAGCTGAGCAGAGGTGCGGGCAATCCCGCCGGGGTACCCGCACCCTCGTCTCCGTTCCTACGGTGCGGTGACCGCCCAGCTGCCGTAGTCCTCGTAGTTTTTGCCTTCTGCCGCTTCGAAGAACAACAGCACTCCAAGGTGCCCCTCTGCGGGAACCTGCAGCACCAAGAACGATACGTCTTCGCGACCGGCGTAGATGCACAGGTTCCCGGCCGTCGCCGACGGTGCTTCGACGCTGCCCGGGCACTGGGCGGTCGGGGCCCCGCCGACTTTGACGAGGTTGAACGTCGGCGTGAAGGAAAGCGGAGTCGGGTAGGAGATCTCCGTCGCAGGTGTGTAGGCACCGCCGGTGGCGCGCGTACTGGCGAAGCCATACGCCCCTTGCTCGGTCTTGCCTGACGGCAGGCTCGCAAGGAGCGGTCCAGGTTCGCCCTGTTCGCCTTTCAGGCCGGTCGCGCCCGTCGCTCCGGTCGCGCCCGCCGCTCCCGCGGCGCCCGCGGCGCCCTTCGGGCCCTGCGCACCGCTCAGCTGCTTCTTGGTGGCCTTGTTGAGCTTGGCGGGGGTGACCGCCCCGTTCTTCAGCTGCTTCGCTCCGACGCTGTTCTTCGGCAGCATCACCGAGCTGGCCAGGGCGGCTCCGCCGCCGAGCAGCAGGAACAGGCATATCGTCGAGACGACGTTGGCGTACGTGAGCCTGCCAACCAGTGTCTTCATCTTTCGGCCTCCGTAGGTCTGACTGGGTGGGCGGCAGCTTCTCAGGCTGTCCGGTCGCCAAGCCGGCGGTCGAACGCGCCCCCACCGCGGATGCCACCTCACGCCCTCCGTCCGATCTGCGCCCGCCGCGGGCCGGGCGGGCGCCCACCCGCCCTAGGTTTCGATCGTGACCAGGGTCCCGATCGGGGTGTATTTCCAGATCTCGGCCGCGGCTTCCAGGG
>DATJOU010000349.1:0-11314 GCA_035506775.1 Solirubrobacteraceae bacterium
GGTGTCCGAGAACCAGCGTGGCGAGCGGGTCTGCACCGCCACCTGGACCAACATCGTGCGGGGGGCGTGAGGCGCGTGGCGGAGCTCCGGGCCGGCGATCAGATCCCCGAGCTGCGGGTGACCCCCGACAGGTACCTGACGCTCCGTTACGCCGGAGCGTCCGGAGACTTCAACCCGATCCACGTGGACGAGGAGTTCGCCCGCTCGGTGGGGCTTCCGGGACGCATCCTCCACGGCCTCTGGACGATGGCCCAGGTGGCCCGCGCCCAGACCGAGGCCGCCGGCGGGCCCGAGCGCCTGAAGCGGATCTCGGTCCAGTTCAGGGGCATGGGGCTCCCCGAGCAGGAGGTCGTCGTCACCGGGACCGTCACCGAGATCAGGAACGGGTGCGCGGTGATCGACACGGTCGCCGAGCAGGCCGGCAACCAGATCATCCGCAACGCCGAGGCCGAAGTAGAGCTCTGAGGCCTGGAGCCCGCCGGCCGGTCCCGTCGATTGGGGCGGGGATGGCGGGCCTAGAATCAGGCACATGTTGACCGCCCGCCAGGAGAGGATCCTGCGCAAGGTGGTGGAGGAGTACCTCCACACCGCCCAGCCTGTTGCCTCCCGCACGATCGCCGCGGACCCGGAGCTCGATTGTGGGCCCTCCACGGTGCGCAACGAACTCGGGCTGCTGGAGGAGTACGGCTTCCTCTCCCATCCCCACGTCTCGGCCGGCCGCGTGCCCACCGACGCGGCCCACCGCTACGTCGTCGACCGGCTCCTGAGCTCGGGACGACCTGCCCCCGTGCAGCCACCCCGGCTCGAGCTGTCGCTGATCCGCCAGGAGATCGACGAGGCGGTTCGGTCCACCTCCGAAACCCTTTCCCGGATGACCAACCTGGTCGCGATCGTCTCCGCCCCGTCCCCGAACGCGGCCACCGTCCGCCACGTCGAGGTGCTCGCGCTCCAGCCCCAGCTCGTCCTGGTCGTGCTGATCACCTCAACGGGCGGGGTCTCGAAGATGATCGCCACCTTCGATCGTCCCGTCGACCAGGGCTTGGTGTCGTGGGCCGGGGAGTACTTCAACGAGCGCCTGGTCGGTCTCGGGCTGGGAGCCCGCATGCTCCAGCAGCGCCTGATCGACCCGGGGCTGTCGGGATCGGAGATGGCGTTTCTGGAGCGCTTCGCCCCGGCCTTCGCCGAGCTCGCCTCCGACGTCGAGGAGTCCTCGCTGTACGTCGAGGGGACAGCCCGCCTGCTGGAGACGAGCATGCTCGGGGACACCACCAAGGTCAACCAGCTCGTGGACCTGCTCGAGCGCCGCGTGGCGCTGCTGCGGGTGCTCCGCACCGCCCTCTCGGAGCCGGGCGTGTACGTGCGCATCGGCACCGAGAACGAGGTCCCGGGCATGCAGTCGCTCTCGGTCGTGGCGAGCGGCTACGGGCTCGCCCAGCGCAGGCTCGGCACGGTGTCGGTGATCGGCCCGGTGAGGATGGATTACGCGGGTGCCATCGCGACGGTCCGGGAGGCCGCCGCCGAGCTGTCCCGCTTCGTCGAGGACAGCTACGGTGCCAACTAGCCTTCGACCGATGCCACGCGACCCCTACGACGTGCTCGGCGTCGGCCACGACGCCTCCGAGCAGCAGATCAAGAAGGCCTTCCGCCAGCTCGCCCGCGAGCTCCACCCGGACGTCAACGGTCACGACCCCGACGCGGAGGCCAAGTTCAAGGAGGCCGCGGAGGCCTACGAGATCCTCTCCGACGCAGACCGCCGGGCTACCTACGACCGCTACGGCCACGAGGGCCTCCGCTCCGGGGGATACGCCCCCAACTTCGACGCCTTCGGCTCGATCGGGGACCTCTTCAACGCCTTCTTCGGCGCCGCCGCCGGCGCCGGCCGTCAGGGCCCCGCCCAGGGCGGGGACGTCGCCGTGGCGATCGAGATCGAGCTGCTCGACGCCGCCCACGGAGTCCAGGCGCCGGTCCGCTTCGAGGTCGTCGACCGCTGCGAGACCTGCAACGGCAACGGTGCCGAGCCCGGAACACCGATCCACACCTGCGAGCGCTGCGGCGGGGCCGGTCAGGTCCAGACCGTGACCCGCACCCCCTTCGGCCAGATGATGCGCACGATGCTGTGCGACGCCTGCGAAGGCCAGGGGAAGGTCCCCGAGAAGCCGTGCCGCAGCTGCCGCGGACGGGGCCGCAAGGCGGTCACCCGCGAGCTCCAGGTCGACGTCCCGGCGGGCATCTCCGACGGGCAGCGGATCCGCCTCAGCGGCCACGGTCACGCCGGCGAAGCGGGCGCACCGGCGGGCGACCTGTACGTGCTGGTCCGCGTCCGTCCCGACGACCGCTTCGTCCGCGAGGGCGACGACCTGATCACCGCCCTCGACGTGGCGGCCCCCCTCGCCACGCTCGGGGGCAACCTCGAGGTGCCCGGGCTGGAGGGCCCGGTCGAGGTCGAGCTGCCCCCCGGGACCCAGCCGGGAGAGGTTCTGACGATCCGCGGAGAGGGCATGCCGGGACTCCGCCGGGGACGCCACGGCGACCTCCGCGTGGTCGTCAACGTGGTCGTCCCCCGCCGCCTCACCGCCGAGCAGCTGGAGCTCACCGAACGCCTCAACGAGAGCCTCACGGAGGACAACCTCCGCTCCCAGGAGTCGGTGTTCGCCAAGCTCCGCCGGGCCCTCGGCGGCCAGGCCGCTTGATCAGGCTCGCGGTCCTCGTCGAGCGCTCCAGCGCGGAGCTCGTCCTGGCCGAACTGCTCGAGCTCGCCCCGGGCGGGGTGGAGGAGGTAGAGCACGGCACCCACGTCGAGTACGCCCTCTACGGGGCCCCGGGGGAGCTCCCCAGCCTCCCGGACCTGAAGGCCGCCGCCGGGGCCGGCGGAGCGCTGGTGGAGATCCACACGACCGAGGTGGCCGACGACTGGAGCGAGCGCTGGCGCGGCTTCCACCGGCCGGTGGTCGTGGCCCCACCCCAGCCGTCCCCGGGCCGACCCGGGCCGCCCGCGATCCGTGTCCGTCCCCCGTGGGAGCCGTCGGAGGCCTCCGGCTCCGAGCTCCAGGAGATCGTGATCGACCCCGGCCAGGCGTTCGGCACCGGCGCCCACGCGACCACCAGGCTGTGCCTGCAGCTGCTGCTCGAGCTGTCCGCCGAGGATCCTCCCGGCGGGTCGCTGGTCGATGTCGGCTGCGGCTCGGGGGTGCTCGCGATCGTGGCCTCCAAGCTCGGCTACGCACCCGTGGTGGCGCTCGACAACGACCCCCTCAGCGTCCAGGCCACGGAGGAGAACGCGACCGCCAACGGGGTCGAGCTCGACGTCCGCCGGGCCGACCTGCGCGCCGCTCCCACGCTGCTCGCCGGCGCGGGTCCGGGCGAAGGCGGTGACCCACCGCCGGTCGTGGTCGCGAACCTGTTGCGCGGGTTGCTGCTCGAGCTCGCAGGTGCGCTCACGGTCCCCCCGCGGGCGCTGATCGCCTCGGGCCTGTTGACCGGCGAGTCCGGGGAGGTGGCCGAGGCCTTCGGGACCCGTATGGGGATGCGCGTGCGGGGGCGGGCGCAGTGCTCCGGGTGGGAGGGCCTGTTGCTGGAGGGACCGGCCCCGAGCTAGCCCGGCAGGGCGGTCGCAGCGAGCACGTTGGAGCGGTAAACGAGGTCGATCGCCGGGCGCACGCCATCATCGCTGGAGAGCAGCTCGTCGGCCGCCGACAACGCGGAGCCGATCGTCTCCAGCTCCTCGCCGACGTCGGCCGGTTCGGGGTCTCGGCAGGACGCGATCGCCATGTCGAGCATCGCCCTCGCCTGCTCACGGGCGCCGGTGAAGAGCGCGGGCCCCACGAGGCTCGCGTAGCCGTACACCCGCGCGAGACGACCGGAGAGCGTGATCGTCGAGGGCCTCCTGATCTCGCTCGGCGTGGGCAGCCGCCGGTGGTCGAGCAGGCTCGCCATCGTCCCTCCGAGCAGGCCCCTGGTGGCCGTCTCGTCGAGGCCGGCCTGCCGGGCGACCCGCAGGGCCATGTAGAGGGTCGTCGCCGGCAGCCCGTAAGGGGGGTCGGAGGCGAACACCACCCGCTCGGGGGGGACCCTCGCCAGCAGCTCGATCACGTCGAGCGGGAAGAAGCAGGAGATGTCGTAGAGCACACCGGGGTGGTCGGCCAGGCGGGTGGTCAGGATCCCCTGGTCGCAGATCGCACCGTGGGCCAGGATCAGCACCGCCCCCGGATGACGCAGGGCGAGGTCGACGAGCCCCTCCGCCAGCGGCGGCAGCCCGCGCCCGGCATGGATCAGGACCGGCACGTTGGCGTCTTCGGCGAGCTTGAAGATCCCCTGCATCTCGTCGCCGTCGAAGTCGAAGTCCTGGGCCCGGGGGTGCAGCTTGATCCCTCCCGCACCCGCCGCCAGGCAGCGTTCGCCCTCGGCCAGGGGTCCTTCGGCGGGGTCCAGCCGGCAGAACGGGACCAGCCGCCCCTCGCTCTCCCCGGCCCACTCCAGCACGCGGTCGTTGGGGATCGAGTAGGAGGGGACCCGCTCGGGGTCGTGCAGCGGGAACACGCAGGCACGACGTGCCTCGGCGGCGTCGAGCTGGGCCAGCAGCTGCTCGAGCGTGAGCGAGCGCCCGTCCTCGTCGAGGCCGAGGTGGGTGTGGGCGTCGATCACTTCCGCCTCCTGCGGACGCAGCCGGCGGACCTCCTGGAGAAACGGCGCAAGCGCCTCCTGGTAGCGGGTCTCGTTCATCGGCCCCACCCTATTCTGTCCGCGTGGCGTGGCAGGTCGTGATCGCGGGCGGCGGCTTCGGGGGCTTCTACGCGGCACGGGCCCTCGAACGGCACCTGCCGCCCCAGAGCGCCCACGTGACGCTCGTCAACGGCTCCAACTTCCTGCTCTACACGCCGCTGCTCCCGGGCGCCGCCGGGGCCACGCTCGACCCCCGCCACGTGGTCGTGCCATTGCGGTCCCAGCTGCACCGCACCGACCTCGTGATCGGGCACGTCGAAGCCGGCGATCCGAGTGCCGCCACGATGGCGGTGAAGCGGATCGACGGGGAGCGGCTCGAGCTGTCCTACGACGCCCTGATCGTGGCGCTCGGCTCGGTCTCGCGCACGCTGCCGGTTCCCGGGCTGGCCGAGCACGGGATCGGCTTCAAGTCGCTCACCGACGCGGTCACACTGCGCAACCAGGTCCTGCAGTGCTTCGACATCGCCGAGACGCTCGAGGATCCCGAGGGCCGCGCGGAATACCTCACGTTCGTGTTCATCGGCGCCGGCTACGCCGGCGTCGAGGGTCTCGCCGAGCTCCAGGACTTCGCCGCCCAGGCGATCAGGTACTACCCCCGCTGTGCCGCCCAGGGCATGCGCTGGGTGCTCGCCGAGGCGCGTGAGCGGATCATGATGGAGGTACCCGAGAGCCTGTCCCGCTTCGCCGAGGCGGAGCTGCGTGGGCGCGGCATCGAGGTGGCCACCGACACCACCCTGCAGGAGGTGTCGGCTGACCGCGTCCAGCTCTCCCACGGCGCGCCGATCCCCGCCCGCACGCTCGTGTGGACCGCGGGCGTGAGGCCGAGCCCCGCGGTTGCGCGGCTGGGTCTGAACCTGGACGCGAACGGACGCATCCCGGTCGACCGCACGATGCGCGTCACCGGGCTGCCGGTGTGGGCGATCGGGGACTGCGCGGCGGTGCCCGACCCTGCCCGCCCGGGCCAGCCGTGTCCGCCCACGGCCCAGCACGCGATCCGCCAGGGCCGGCTGGTGGCCCACAACGTCGCGTGCGCGCTGCGCGGGCAGCCGGCCAAGCCGTTCAGATACAGGACCAGGGGCGTGGTCGCCGACCTGGGTGCCGGGCAGGCCGTGGCGATCACTTTCGGCGTGCGCTGGCGCGGCTTTCCCGCGTGGCTGATCGCGCGGACCTACCACCTGCTGCTGATGCCGGGCCTCGGGCGCCGCCTGCGCCTGCTGGTCGACTGGAACGTCGCGCTGCTGTTCGGCCGCGACTCGTCCTCGCCGGGACGCCTGGGCGCTCCCACTCCGCTCGAGGACTCCTGAGGGGTCCCCGGCGGGGGCGCCGTCCGGGGAAGCTGGACGGGCGGCGTATCCTTGCCTTGAAACGCATGGGGATCCGCGATCAGATCGACACCGACCTGAAGGACGCCATGCGCGCCGGGGACAAACCGAAGGTGGGGGCCCTGCGGCTGGTCGTCTCCGAGCTCCAGAAGGCCGCCAAGGAAGGCAACGACGACGAGCTGGCGGTGCTGCGCCGCGAGCGCAAACGCCGCGTGGAGGCGGCCGGGGCGTTCCGCGAGGGCGGCCGCGAGGACCTCGCGAACGGCGAGGAGGCCGAGGCCGAGCTGATCGCCTCCTACCTCCCCGCCGAGCTGTCCGACGACGACCTGCAGACGATCGTCGCCCGCGCGGTCGCCGACAGCGGAGCCTCCAGCCCAAAGGACATGGGGATGGCCATGCGCCAGGCGATGGCCGAGGTGGACGGTCGCGCCGACGGCAAGCGCGTGTCGGGGATGGTGCGCGCCGCCCTGCAGGGATGAGAACGCAGATCGAGCTGTCCAACGAAGTCGCGGCCGAGCTGGCCGGCAGCCAGGACGCGGTCCTGCGTGCGCTCGAGTCCCATCTGTCCTGCCGCGTGTTCCTGCGCGGCAACCTGCTGACGCTCGACGGGGAGGAGGGCGAGATGCAGCTCGGCGAGCGGGTCGTCCGCGAGCTCGCCGACCTGATCGCCCGCGGGCACCAGATCGGGCCGGGCACGATCACCGCGGTGACGGGCGCCCTCGACGCCCACGAATCGCCCGCCCGCGTGCTCGAGGACGTCGTCTGGACCCACCGCGGCCTGCGGGTGGCGCCCAAGACGGTCAACCAGAAGCGCTACGTCGACTCGGTCCGTGCCAACACGATCACCTTCGGGGTCGGACCGGCCGGGACCGGCAAGACGTTCCTGGCCGTGGCGATGGCGGCGGCGGCCCTCTCCCGCCACGAGGTCAACCGCATCATCCTCACCCGCCCGGCGGTCGAGGCGGGCGAGCGGCTGGGGTTCCTCCCCGGCGATCTGATGGCGAAGGTCGATCCCTACCTGCGCCCGCTGTTCGATGCCCTCCACGACATGCTCGACCCGGAGAAGGTCGCCTCCCACATCGACCGCGGGGTGATCGAGATCGCGCCGCTGGCGTTCATGCGCGGACGCACGCTCAACGACTCATTCGTGATCCTCGACGAGGCCCAGAACACCACCCCCGAGCAGATGAAGATGTTCCTCACCCGCCTCGGCTTCGGCTCGAAGATGGTGGTCACCGGCGACATCACCCAGGTGGACCTGCCCCGCGAGCAGAAATCCGGGCTGATCGTCGTCGGCGACGTGCTCGACTCGGTCGAGGGGGTGCAGTTCGTCCGCTTCGGTGGCGAGGACGTGGTCCGTCACAAGCTCGTACAGCGGATCGTCGAGGCCTACGACGCGCACACCCAACGAGCCTCGCCGCCCGTCGAGCCGGCCTCCCGTCCGGGTGAGGCCGTCCAGCGACCCGCGATCCGCAGCGCCTGACCCGCCGATGCTCGAGGTCGAGCTCCTCGGCGGCGAGCGGCTCGGCGACGAGCTCACCGAGCACCAGGTCCGCGAGCTGTGCTCGGCCTGCGCGGCGCAGTTCGGAGTGCAGGGCGGCCACGTGGCCGTGCAGCTCGTCGGCGCCGCCGAGATGCAGGACCTGAACGCCCGCCACCGCGACCGTCCCGAACCCACCGACGTGCTGTCGTTCCCGGTCGACGGTGCCGACCCGTTGGCGGGCGGGCAGGAGCGCGAGCTCGGCGACATCGTGATCTGCCCAGATCACACGGCGGACCTGCGGGAGGCCGTCGTCCACGGGATGCTGCACCTGCTGGGGATGGATCACGAGCGGGACGACGGAGAGATGCTGGCACTGCAGGACGAGCTGCTGCGGGCCCGGCGCTGATGGGGCCGCACGCGTGAGCCGCAGCGGGATCATCGCCCTCGCGGGCCGCCCGAACGTCGGCAAGTCCACGCTCCTGAACGCGCTCGTGGGCGAGAAGCTGTCGATCGTCTCGGACCGTCCTCAGACGACCCGCCGAGCGATCCGCGGGGTCATCAGCCGCGGCGACTCGCAGGTGGTCCTGGTCGACCTGCCCGGCACCCAGCGTCCCCGCGATCCGCTCACTGCGCGGCTCGCGAAACGGGTCCAGCAGGAGCTGGAGGGGGCCGACGGGGTGCTGCTGATGCTCAACGGGCTGCAGGGCGTCGGACCCGGCGACCGCCACCTGGCCGGCTCGGTGAGGGGCGGCGAGGTGCCGGTCACGGTCGCCGTCAACAAGGCGGACCGGCTCTCCCGCCCACGCCTCCTGCAGGCTCTCGCCGACGCCGCCGAGCTGGTCCCGCAGGCGGAGATATTCCCGATCTCGGCGCTGCGCGGGACGGGGGTCGCCGAGCTCGTGGACCACCTCGCCCAACGCGTGCCCGAGGGCCCGTTCCTGTTCGAGCCCGGCGTCAGCAGCGACCAGCCGCTGGAGCAGCTGCTGGCCGAGCTGATCCGGGAGGCGGTCATCCGGCACACCTTCCAGGAGGTGCCCCACGCGGTCGAGGTGGTCGTCGAGGAGGTCCACCGCCCGCGTGACGGCCTGACCCGCGTACGGGCCCTGATCTGGGTCGAGAGCGACTCCCAGAAGGCGATTCTGATCGGCTCCAAAGGGAGCATGATCAGGGCCATCGGGACCGCCGCCCGCAGGGAACTGGAGCGGGAGCTGGACTCGCACGTGCACCTCGACCTGTCCGTGCGGGTCCGCCGCCGCTGGCGCAACGACGAGGCCCTCCTGGACCGTCTCGGGATGAGCTGATCCCGCTACAGGTGGGCGGCCAGGCGGTCGGCGATCCTGCCGATCCCGTCCAGCTCCAGGCGGGCCTCCCACACGAACGGGACGGCGATCACCTCGAACTGGCGCCGGCGCAGGCGCGCCAGCTGGTTGTGCTGGAAGCGGGCCCGCTCGTGGACCGCCCGCGCCGCCTGCAGGGCGGCCTCACGCAGCTCCCCGCGCGAGGAGCGCCGCTCGGCCGCACCCGAGCTCCAGCGCCGGGCTCCGTTGGCGCTGCCGGCGAGCGCCTGCACCTGCTTCATCTCCGCGGCCGAGAAGCGCCGTGGGAGCAGGCTGTTGACGATCACGGCCGAGAGCTCACGCTGCAGCTCCCGCTCGAGCCCGTCCTGCAGCTCGATCGCCTCGGTGACGGCCATCTCGGTCCCCAGCGCGACCCCCACGTAGCCCGTTCGCCGCTCGTCCTTGAGCAGTTCGAGCAGCTGGCGGGTCTGCCCGGCGATCGGGCCGATCCGGGCGATCGCCCCGAAGGTTCCCGGCGAGCCGAGCATCCCCAGCGCGTGGCCCGTGGCGGGCGCGTCCACGACCACGAGGTCATAGCCGCCTCTGCGCTTGGGCGCCGAACGGGTCAGCTGCCAGATCCTGACCATGCTCACCAGCTCCTTGGCGCCGGGGGCGGCGGCGGCGAAGTAGGAGAAGGTGCTGCTCGACGCGAGCACCCGGCCGGGTATCCGTCCGCCGAGCGCCTGCAGCCATTCCAGCAGGGCCCGGTCGGGGTCGATCGAGATGCTCGACACGCCCTCCCCGAGCTCGGCGACGGCCCCCGGCGCCGGCCGCTCGACCCCGAACAGCCCTGGCAGGCGGCTCTGTTCGCCGACCTCCACAACCACCGTGCGCCTTCCTTCGCGGGCGGCCAGCAGGGCGATCGCGCACGACATCGTGGTCTTGCCGACACCACCCTTGCCGGTGACGAACAGCAGCTTGCGGTCTAGCAGCGAGGCCATGCGCGAGGGAGGGGCTGGTTGCACGGCTGGACCTACAATCGGCAGCCATGAGCGGGGCTGACACCGATCCTATAGACCAGCAGGTCTGCTACGACCGCGACGGGCTGGTCCCCTGCATCGTCCAGGACTGGAGCACCGGTGAGGTGCTGACGCTCGCCTACATGAACGCCGAGGCGCTCTCGCGGACCCTCGAGAGCGGCGAACTGCACCTCTACAGCCGCTCCCGCTCCGAGCAGTGGCACAAGGGGGCAACCAGCGGCAACACCCAGCGGGTGCGTGCCCTGCGTCTGGACTGCGACGGCGACGCCGTGCTCGCGCTGGTCGAGCCGGCCGGTCCCGCCTGCCACACGGGCGAGCGCACCTGCTTCCACCGCGGCCAGCTGTCCCCGCTGGCCCCCCACGAGACGCTTCCGGAGCTGGCCCGCACGCTCGCCCAGCGCGCCCACGAGCGCCCGCCGGGGTCCTACACCGTCGAGCTGCTCGACGACCCCGGGCGCATCGGCGAGAAGGTCATGGAGGAGGCCGAGGAGGTCGCCCGCGCCGCCCGCGAGGAGTCCGACGAACGCGTCGACGAAGAGGCAGCGGACGTGCTCTACCACCTGCTCGTGCTGATGCGCAGCAGGGGACGCTCGCTCGACGACGCGGAGCGGGTGCTCGATGGCCGTCGCTCCTAGCTCCTCCGAGGCGGCGGCCGGGTCCGGCCCGCAGGTCACCCCCGACCTCGAGCGGGCCCGCGAGCTGGCTCGCGACCACAACCTGATCGCGCTGAGCTACACGTTCATCGACGACTGCGAGACGCCGGTGTCGGCGCTGCTGAAGCTGCGGGCGCTGGCGCCGGGCGAGCCGGCGTTCCTGCTCGAGTCGGCCGACCAGGGCCAGCGCGTCGGGCGCTGGTCGTTCATCGGCATCGGTCCACGCAGCGTGCTGCGCTGGTCGCTCGGCGACGGCGTGGATCCCTACGAGATCGCCTCCCGTGAGCTGAGCCGCTTCCGGCAGGCCCCGGGCGAGGACGGGCCCCCGTTCGCGGGCGGCGCGGTGGGCTTCTTCGGCTACGACCTCGTGCGGGCGGTGGAGCCGCTCGGCCCGGCTCCCGTCGACGCCCTCGGGCTACCCGACATGGCACTGATGCTCACCGACGCGCTGGTCGTGTTCGACCACCTCAAGCACACGGTCACGATCCTCGCCAACGCCGACCTCAGCGCCGAGCCCGACCCCGAGCGCGCCTATGAGCGCGCGCTCGCGACGATCGCCGACGTGCGCCGCGCACTCGCGGGCCCGGTCCCGCGCCCGGCGGCCAGCGCGGCACGCGAGGCGCCGCGCTTCGAGGCCAACATGCCGCCCGAGCGCTTCGAAGCGATGGTCGAGCGGATCATCCGCTACATCCACGCGGGGGACGCCTTCCAGGTTGTGCCCTCGCAGCGCTGGTCGGCGCCGGTGCCGGTCCAGGCCTTCTCGATCTACCGCGGGCTGCGGGCGGTCAACCCGAGTCCCTACATGTACTTCCTGGATTTC
>DATJOU010000350.1:0-2752 GCA_035506775.1 Solirubrobacteraceae bacterium
TCGCCCTCGCCAACGAGAAGGGAACCCCGCTCCGCGTGGGGGTCAACTCCGGCTCGCTGCCCAAGCATCTGCGCCAGCTCGAGTACGACAACCCCGTCGAGGCCCTCGTCACCGCCGCGATCGAGACCGTCCAGCTGATGGAGAGCCTCGACTTCACCAACTTCAAGGTCTCCATGAAGTCCACCTCGGTGCCGAACACGATCGCCTCCAACCGCCTGCTGGCGGAGAAAATCCCCTACCCGCTCCACCTCGGGGTGACCGAGGCGGGGACCAAGTGGTCGGGGTCGCTGAAGTCGGCCGTCGGGCTCGGCACGCTCTTGGCCGACGGCGTCGGGGACACGATCCGGATCTCGCTGTCCACCTTCCACGCCGAGGAAGAGGTCAAGGTCGCGTGGGAGATCCTCAAGGCGCTGAAGCTCCGCGAGCGGGGCCCCGACCTGATCGCGTGTCCCACCTGCGGGCGCCTCCAGTTCGACATGGACACCGTCGTGGCCGAGGTGGAGCGCCGGCTGGAAGCCTACGAGGACCCGATCGAGGTGTCCGTGCTCGGGTGCGCCGTCAACGGCATCGGCGAGGCCCGCCACGCCGACTTCGGCATCACCGGGGCCAAGGACATGGGGATGATCTACTCCAAGGGGGAGCCGCTGAAGAAGGTTCCCACCGAGCAGCTCGTGGACGAGCTGTTCAAGGAGATCGACCGCTACTACGCGGCCGGCAAGACAGTCCAGCGCGACGAGCTCGAGGCCGCCGAGGCGCGAGCCTGGCTGGCCGAGAACGAGGACCTGACGGCGATGACCCCGGAGCGGATCGCCGCTCTGGAGGCGGCCGCGGCACGGGACGACGCGGACGCGGAGGAGGTGCTGGACTCGATGCTGACCCCGGCCGCGGGCGCCGCGACCGGGGCGGGCGCGCCGCCGGCGGCCCTCGACGAGGAGCTCTCTCCCGTGGCCGGCCGGCGCTTCAGCCGTTAGCTACGCCGCGAAGCGCTGGGCCACGAAGTCCCAGTTCACGACGTTCCACCATGCGTCGATGTAGTCGGGCCGCTTGTTCTGGTACTTCAGGTAGTAGGCGTGCTCCCACACGTCCACGCCCAGCAACGGGGTCTTGCCGTCGGAGAGGGGGCTGTCCTGGTTGGCGCTGCCGACGATCGCCAGCCCCGAGCCGTCCTTCACCAGCCACGACCAGCCGGACCCGAACTGGTTCACGCCGGTCGTCTTCAGCTTGTCCTTGAAGTCCTCGAAGGAGCCGAACGCGGAGTCGATCGCGCTGCCCAGCTCGCCCTGCGGCTGGCCGCCTCCGTCCGGGCTCATCATCTGCCAGAAGAGCGAGTGGTTGTAGTGGCCCCCGCCGTTGTTTTTGACAGCCCCCCGCTTGTCGTCGGGGACCTGGCCGAGGTTGGCGATCACGTCCTCGATCGGGGTGTCGGCGAGGGGGGTCCCCTCGAGTGCGGCGTTGACTTTGTCCACGTAGGCCTGGTGGTGCTTGTCGTGGTGGAATTCCATCGTCGCCTTGTCGATGTGCGGTTCGAGCGCGTCGTAGGCGTAGGGGAGCGGCGGAACGGAGTAGGCCATCGAAGAAGGCTCCTTGTCGGGTTTCCCTCGGACTGTGCTGGGGGCTGTTCTATCACCCCGCGCCGGGCGGGCCCAGCTGATCGCAGGTAGGCTCAGGCACCTCCTACCCGGCCCCACCGCCATGACACGCCTGTCCCAGTTCCTGCTCCCCACCGAGAAGCAGCCGCCCAGCGACGCGGAGGCGATCTCGCACAAGTTGATGGTGAGGGCCGGGCTCGTCCGCCAGATGGGGGCCGGCATGTGGACCTGGCTGCCGGCCGGGTGGCGGGTCCACCAGCGGGTGGTTCAGATCATCCGCGAGGAGATGGACGCGATCGGGGGCCAGGAGATGCTGATGCCGGTGCTCCAGCCGGCCGACCTGTGGCGCCGTACGGGACGCCTCGGGATCGAGGAGCTGTTCAAGCTCAACGACCGCAAGGGCTCGGAGCTGGTACTGGCGATGACCCACGAGGAGGCTGTCACCTTCCACGTCGCCCAGATCGTCCGCTCCTACCGCGACCTGCCGCTGATCCTCTACCACTTCCAGGTCAAGGAGCGCGACGAGCCCCGTCCCCGGGCGGGTGTGCTGAGGACACGGGAGTTCATCATGAAGGACGCCTACAGCTTCGACCGCGACCAGGAGGCCCTCGAGCGCAGCTACGCGCTGCACGTGGGTGCCTACGACCGCATCATGGAGCGCACCGGGCTGGTCTTCTACCGCGTCGAGGGTGACGTGGGGATGATGGGCGGGACGGGGGCCCACGAGTACATGGCCCCCTGTGCCGCGGGAGAGGACCGGGTGGTGCTCGGAGAGGGGTTCGCCGCCAACGCCGAGGTCGCCGAGCAGCTGGGCGTGGAGCGCGACGGGGAGGACTACGTCTACAAGGGCGAACGCCTGACCGTCGAGCCGGCGATCGAGGTGGGCAACATCTTCAAGCTCGGGACCCGCTACTCGGAGGCCCTCGGTGCCAACTACCTCGACGAGAGCGGAACCGAGCGGCCGATCTGGATGGCCTCCTACGGGATCGGCCCGGCCCGCCTGGTGGCCGCGGCGGTCGAGCAGTACGCCGACGAGCACGGGATCTCCTGGCCCCGGGCGCTGGCCCCGTTCCAGGTCCACCTGGTCTCGCTCGGGTCGCCCGGCACCCCCGAGCGGGAGGCCTGCGACCGCATCTACGAGATCCTGCTGGAGGGCGGGATCG